>CADBTM010000140.1 GCA_902797555.1 Oscillospiraceae bacterium | reverse complement strand
GAGCATCTGGAAAAGATCAGCGATATCAAGGGCGTGCAGATGAAGATCGACTTTGGCTCGGCCATCCGCTCCTATGTGTTCATGCCCTACACCCTGGTCAAGGACGGACGCACCGGCTTTGAAAACGGCAACGTCAACGCCGTCATGAACGGCGATTTAGATGGCTTCATCAACGCTTATCTGAAGTGCGCCGCCACCGGCGAGTGGGCGAAGTAAGCCCTTTCGTTCTTTCTCCCAAAGGCAACACATATAAGATAAAGAGGTGTTTTTATGTATTTTGATCCTGCCGACCGTCCCGCCCTCAAGGAGCACGCCAAGGATTCCATCCGCCAGGCCAAGGAGCGCGGCATCCCCGTGACGCTGGTCACCATCATTTATCTGGTGATGCAGGCCGCCCCGAGCATCATTTCCAGCACCCGCATGACCTCCCAGGTGAACATCCTGATGAACAGCGGTGCGCTGGACAACGCCACCCCCCAGCAAATGATGGAACTGCTGCAGCAGATGAACGTCACGTCTCCCGGCCTGTCGCTGGTGACCCTGCTGCTCACCATCTTTTTGGCCATCGTCGGAGTGGGCTATCAGAAATACTGCCTGCGGATCTCCCGCCATCAGCATCCCGGCGAGATCGCCGCTCTGTTTGACGGCTTCCGGGATTTCGGCCGCTATTTCGGCGTGCTGTTCCTCTCGGGACTGTTCGTATTTCTGTGGGAAATGGCCGGCGTGATCCCCGGCATCATCCTTATGGTCGTGGGCATTGCGCTCCAATCCACCGCCATCATTCTGCTGAGCGTTGCCGTTGTCTGGGTGGGCGTCATTCTGGGCATCATCGCCACGTTCCATTACTCTCAGGCGGTCTTCGCCGCCATCGACGACCCCGATCTGGCTGCCAGAGACGCCCTCCGCGTTTCCAAGGATCTGATGCGGGGACACAAGTGGGAGTATTTTGTGCTGACCCTGTCCTTCCTCGGCTGGACGATCCTGATCGCCATGACCGCCGGCATTCTGGGCATCTGGATCCAGCCCTATATGGAGACCACCCTTGCCTCCTATTATAACGGCCTGATCGGCTGGCAGCCCGACGACGACACCCCCGCCGAGCCCCAGCCCCCGGTGGACGAAAAGGAACCCGAATGGTGGGAAAAATAAAAACGGATACAAAAAGACCGCTGCATCGCAGCGGTCTTTTTTCTTTTTCTTTGTTACGATTCCTGAAAGCCAAAGCCGTAGGCAGTATCGTAGGGGCAGAGGAGGACAAGCGCCTGTTTGTCCACGCTTTGCGCCAGCGCCCGGACGCGGACAGCCTCGGCACGGGAGCAGGCACACATGAGCACCTTCTTGTTCGCGCCGGAATACATGCCGGTGGCTTCCATGGAGGTGACGCCCCGCTCCACCTCGTCCATGATCCGCTGGGCGATCTGCTCGCCCTTGTCGGTGACGATGAGGGTGAGATTGCCGCTGACAAAGCCAACGGTGATCTTGTTGATGACCGCCGAGCACACCACCGTCATCACAAAGCCCTGGAGCACGGCGTCGATGTTGCCGAACACCAGGCCGTTGAGCAAAATGGCCGAGCCATCGGTGATGGCGGAGATATAGCCGATGGGCAGATGGGGCCATTTTTTCCGCAGGGAGAGAATGAGAAAGTCGCTGCCGCCGGTGGACGAGCCCCGCCAATAGATCAGCGCCAGTCCCGCGCCCGCCAGTCCGCCGGCGAACAGGGCGGACATCAGCTTATCCCCCGAATAGGCGGGGAGAAGGGGAAAGACCACGTCCAGCAGCAGGGTGGTGATCACCATGGTGCGCAGCGAGCGGGCGAGAAACCGCTTGCCCAACGTTTTCAGGCAGTAAAGGATGATGGGCACGTTGAGGATGAGCGTCCACACGCCGATGGGGATGGTGCCGATCAGCCGGTTTAGGATGATGGCATAGCCGCTGATCCCCCCGGGGACGAAGTTTGCCTTTGCCGCAAAGGTGTACACTCCGGCGGCGTACAGCGTTCCGCCCACCAGATCAAACAGGACGTCGGTGAAAAAAAGCTTCCAGTTGATCTCACGAAGCGAAAACTTTTCTTTTGCCATATTGTTGCCTCCTTCTCTGCCGCCCAAAAAAAGATCCTGCCAAGCGGCAAGATCTTCGTTGAAATAAACGAAAAACGGCTATCGTATTTGTCTAAAATGATGATAACACAGCTTTTTTCAAAAATCAACCCCCTAAGGCTTTTGGCAGCGAAACTGCTAAAGTTTTTTCGCTTTATCACAAAAAATCTTGTGAAAGATTGCCCGCCCTCCCGCATTGACTTTTGACCCGTTCCGTTGTATCATATTCCCAACCCTTGAGGAAAGGAGATCCCGCCATGAAGGTTCGCGCCGCTATGATGATGCCGATGTGCATGTGCATGATGCCCATGTGCATGCGTCAGCGCGCTCTTCGTTCCGGCAGGCTCTCCGTTCCCGCTTGAAAAGGCAGACAAAGATTTCGGGAGGCTCGTCGGAGCCTCCCGTTTTTTGTTGCTCAGAAAGGAAGTTGCACTATGAGAGACTTGCTCCCCGCGCAGGTGCGAAGCAACGCCCGTTCCGGACGAATGTGACCCGGCTCGCGCCGCCCCCGTCCGAACCCGTTACCGACCATCTGATAAAAGAAAGGAATTCTGCTATGAAAAAGTCTGTTATTCAAGTTTTCGCCCTGCTTTCCGCCCTCGCTCTCTGCCTGACGCTGGCCTCCTGCAGCAGCGCCGCCAAAACCGTCAAGATCGCCGTTCCCAACGACACCACCAACGAAGCCCGCGCGCTGCAGCTTTTGCAGGCGCAGGGATGGATCAAGCTCAAGGACGGCGCCGGCATCACCGCCACCGTGCTGGACATCACCGACAACCCCAAGAACATCCAGTTTGAAGAGGTGGAGGCCGCCCAACTGCCCAACGTGCTCAAGGACGTGGATTACGCCGTCATCAACTCCAACTATGCGCTGGACGGCGGCCTGAACCCCGCCTCCGACGCGCTGGCCATCGAGGGCTCGTACTCCGCCTACGGCAACATTCTGGCCGTCAAAGCCGGCCGGGAAAACGATCCCATCATTCAGGCGCTGCTGGCCGCTTTGCAGAGCAAGCAGGTGGCCGACTAT
This sequence comes from Oscillospiraceae bacterium, assembly GCA_902797555.1. Taxonomy (GTDB): domain Bacteria; phylum Bacillota; class Clostridia; order Oscillospirales; family Butyricicoccaceae; genus UBA4644. The sequence goes on along the minus strand of CADBTM010000140.1, from coordinate 4,817 downwards.
ATCGCCGCCACCTACGGCGGCGCGGTGATCTCCGTGGTGGACAACCCCACCGACGGCTATAACGCAGGCGTGGACTATGCCGCCCTCAGCGGTCAGACCGTCTCGGTGGCCGCCACCCCCACCCCCCATGCCGAGATCCTCAACGACGTGGTGAAGGGCATTCTGGCCGACAAGGGCATCACCCTCAATGTGGTGGAGTTTACCGATTACGTCCAGCCCAACAACGTGGTGGACAGCGGCGAGATCGACGCCAACTACTTCCAGCACGTCCCCTATCTGGACGACTTTAACGCCGAAAACGGCACGCATGTGGTCAACGTGGGCGCCATCCACGTGGAGCCCATGGGTCTGTACGGCGGCAAGCAGAGCAATCTGGACGCTCTGAAATAACCTTTGCTCGTTTTCCTCTCTTCCTCTTTTCCACCCACAGGGCGGTCTTGGCTGCCCTGTGGGCGAATCCATCTTGAAAGGGTGTTTTCATGATCGAGATCAGGCATCTCAGCAAGACCTTCCGCACGGCTGACGGCACGGTGGAGGCCTTGAAGGATGTGTCTCTGACCATCCCCGACGGGGATATTTTCGGGATCATCGGCATGAGCGGCGCGGGCAAAAGCACGCTGGTGCGATGCATCAACATGCTGGAAAAGCCCACCGAGGGCAGCGTGGCGCTGGACGGCGTGGCGCTGGAGACCCTGTCGAAAAAGGAGCTGCGCACCGTCCGGCAAAAGGTGACCATGATCTTTCAGGGGTTCAATCTGCTGATGCAGCGCACCTGTCTGAAAAACGTCTGCTTCCCGCTGGCTCTGGCGGGCGTCCCCGCCCGGGAGGCCGAAAAGCGGGCGCTGGAGCTGCTGGACACCGTGGGGCTGAAGGACAAGGCCAACGCCTATCCCGCCCAGCTTTCGGGCGGACAGCAGCAGCGCGTTGCCATCGCCCGGGCGCTGGCCACCCAGCCAAAGGTGCTTTTGTGCGATGAGGCCACCTCCGCTCTCGACCCCAACACCACCGCCTCCATCCTCGAGCTCATCCGGGACATCAACCGGCGGCTGGGCATCACCGTCATCATCATCACCCACCAGATGAGCGTGGTGGAAAGCGTCTGCTCCCATGTGGCCATCCTCGATCAGGGCACGGTGGTGGAGCAGGGCGAGGTGGGAGAGGTCTTTTCCCATCCCAAGTCCGCCGCGGCCATGCGGCTGGTCTTTCCCGAGGGCAGCCCGGACGCCCCTGTGGCCGCCCGGGAGGGCGAGCGCTTTATCCGCGTGGTGTTCAACGGCGCCCACGCCACCGGCACCCCCCTCATCGCCCGCATGGCGGCGCAGGAGGGCATCGAGGCCAACATCGCCTATGCCTCCACCCGCAGCATCGGGGACAAGATGTTCGGCTCGATGCTGCTGGGTCTGACCGGCGGGGAAGAGGCGGTTTCCCATGCCATCGATTTTCTGACCCAGATGCCCGACGTTCTGGCAGAGGAGGTGTCCGTCCATGTTTCATAATCTGTTTGAAGGCGAGGCCGTGGCCGAGGCGCTGGAGATCATCCGCACCCAATTTCCCATGGCGCTGTGGGAGACCTTTTACGTCACCGTGCTTTCCACCCTGTTTGCCGTCATCATCGGTCTGCCGCTGGGCGTGCTGCTGGTGGCGGGAGAAAAGGGCGGTGTGCTCCCTCTGCCCCCGTGGCTGATGAAGGCGCTCAACGTGCTCATCAACCTGCTGCGCTCGGTGCCCTTTCTGATTCTGATGATCCTTGTCTTCCCCCTCACCCGCCTCATCGTGGGCACGGTGGTGGGCACGGTGGCTTCTATCGTGCCGCTGGTCATCGCCGCTTTTCCCTTTGTGGCGCGACTGGTGGAGGGATCCCTGCGGGAGGTCAACCCCAACACGGTGGAAATGGCGCAAAGCATGGGCGCCTCGCCCTTTGCCATCATCACCCGGGTGATGATCCCCGAAAGCGTCCCCTCGCTGATCTCCAATTTTACCATCGCCATCACCACCATTCTGGGCTATTCCGCCATGAGCGGCATCATCGGCGGCGGCGGTCTGGGCAAGATCGCCATCAACTATGGCTATTACCGCTATAAATACCTGATCATGTTCGTGGCGGTGATTTTGCTCATTCTGCTGGTGCAGCTTTTCCAGACGGCAGGTACGAAGGCGGCCGTCCGCTCGGACAAGCGGCTGAAAAAGTAAGAAAGAAAAAGCGGCATGCGCCGCTTTTTTCTCTTCTCTGCGACTGCGCCCGTTTTCTTGACATCGACCCCGCAAGATGGTATCTTTATAAATAAAAAGACACCGCAAAAACCGCACCGTGCCACGGAGGGATATTTTATGGAAGAAAACAACAATAAAAGCAAGGTCATCAAGGCGGGAAAAACAGGGATCACCTTTGGAAGCTGTCTGGCGATGGTCATCAGCTACACCACCTGGCATTCGGTGGGCTGGGCGATTTTTCACGGTCTGCTCAGTTGGGCATATGTGATCTACTTTATCCTGCGGTATTGAATCCGAAATCTTTTTGCGGAAGGAACGACCCTCATGCGTTTTCAAAAAATCACCGCCACTCTGATCTGTGCGGCGCTCCTTCTTGCGCTGCCCCTTTCGGCCTGCTCTCTGCGGGTGGAACAGGCGGTGCCCCAAACCGCCGAGCAGATGAACTCCCTGCGGGAGAGTCTGACGCCCGAGCCCCAGCCTCAGCCCGAACCGGAACCCGAGCCCCAGCCGGAGCCGGCTCCTCCGCCCGAACCCGAGCCTCTCACCGGCGACGCCCTTCTGACGGCGCAGGCGCAGGAGATCCTGGACGGAATGACCTTGGACCAGAAGGTGGGTCAGATGTTTTTCGTCCGCTGCCCCGAGGAGGACGGGGTTCGGCTGATGGAGGAATATCAGTTCGGCGGGTATCTGCTCTTTTTGCGGGACTTTAAGGACGCCGCAGGCGCATGGCTGACGGCGGAACAGTTTTACGCGACGCTGGCCTCCTATCGGGACGCGGCAGCAATCGCCCCCTTCTTCGGCGTGGACGAGGAGGGCGGCACGGTGGCGCGAGCCAGCCGCAACCCCAATCTGTTCCCCGGGGGCAAGGCAAAATCGCCTCAGGAGCTGCTGGCCTCGGGCGGAGAAAACGCCCTGCTGGAGGACGCCATCACCAAAAACAGCACCCTGCTGCGCCACGGGATCAACGTCAACTTTGCCCCGGTGGCCGACGTGACCACCGACAAAAACGCCTTTATGTATGCCCGCGCCATCGGCGCCGACGCCGAGACCACCGCCCAGATGGTGGAGACCATCGTGTCGGGCATGAAGCAGTGCCGCGTGGGCGGCGAGCTGCGGCAGATCGGCTCTGTGCTCAAGCATTTCCCGGGCTATGGCAGCAACGTGGACACCCACACCGGCGGCGCTGTCGACAGCCGCCCCTTGGAAACCTATCTGGAGGAGGATTTCCTCCCCTTTGCTCTGGGCATCGAGGCGGGCGCCGACGCCGTGCAGGTGTGCCACAACACGGTGCAGTGCATGGATCCCGACCGACCCGCGTCCCTTTCTCCCGAGGTGTACCGCATCCTGCGGGAGGAGGTGGGCTTTTCCGGGGTGATCCTCACCGACGACCTGCTGATGGAGGCCGTCGCCGTCTATGACGAAAACGGCGACGCCGCCCTCATGGCCATTACGGCGGGCGCCGATATGGTGGTGACCACCGATTATGAAAAGGAGTTTGCCCGGGTCCGCCGCGCGCTGGACGAGGGCGAACTGGACGAGGCCCGTCTGGACGAATCGGTGCTGCGCATCCTCAAATGGAAGCTGCGCCAAGGCGTGATCGGATAACAAAAAACCGCTTGCCGAACGGTTTCGGGTCATAAGGAAGTAATTTCTTATGAGGGAAATGGTGTAATCTTCGTTACGAAGATTACACCGTTTCTCTTTTTTGCGTCTATGCTGTGGCCTTTGCCTGCATGGGCGCATTTTGCATTTCTGCCATCAATGCTTTGAGCTCCTCCTCGGTGGGAAGGTCAATCATCCCCACAGCGGTAAAATAGATGTCGACCTTTACACGGACGTGGCCGGTGGATCGGTCACTGTTGTGGATCTCAATGCGCCGAATCAGCGTATTGACAAGCTCCGGCGTCAGCTCCCGTACCTCAGTGAACTCACGAAGTCCCTTGAGCAAGGCGTGGAGGTCGGTGCGCTCCCTTTCCATCTCTCGAAGCCTCCCCTCGTTTTCTGCTACGGAAGTCACCAGATCGTGCTGCTCTTTCTCATACCCTGCGGACATACGCTCATAGCGCTCATCTGAAAGCCGCCCGAGAACATTGTCCTCATAGATTCTGGAAATCAGCCTGTCCAGTTCTTCAATGCGCCTGCGGCCAGCTTCGATTTCAAGCTTCAAGTCCTTCATTTCCTGCTTCCTGCCCTTTGCGCTGTTTCGGGCGATCAAATACAGGAAAACGGGCTCATAGCAGCGCACGAAATCTGCCAGTTCTCCGACGGCCTCCAACACGATCTTTTGAAGGACTACGTCCCGAATGAAATGGATGGTACACTCTCCGCGACCTGATTTGTAATTGGCGCATCGAAAAAACTCCTGATCCTTCCGCAAGCTTTTGGCTGCGCAGAAATAGAGCTTCGAGCCGCAGTCGGGACAATAGACCAATCCGGAGAATAGACTTGTCCTTCCCGTTGCGGTGGGCCGACGCTTGTTTTCCCGGAGTTCCTGAACGCGGAGCCAGGTATCCTCATCGATGATGGCCTCCTGCGTGTTGGGTGTGACGACCCACTCGTCCTCCGGCTTATAGACCATCTTGTGGACCTTATAGCTGACCGTCGTG
>CADBTM010000139.1 GCA_902797555.1 Oscillospiraceae bacterium | reverse complement strand
TGTTCCGGTGGACGTGATCGTAGTCGGATTTGCCATGTTCGCCGTCTTTTTCGGGGCGGGCAATCTGATCTTTCCCCCGTATTTGGGAATGCAATCGGGCTCCCATTGGTTTTTGGGCTTTTTGTGCTTCTTTGTGGCGGACGCCGGACTGGCGGTGCTCACCGTGCTGGCCACCACCACGGGGGACGGCACGGCGGAGGGGCTGCTCTCCCGGCTGGGCAAGGTGCCTGCAAAGCTCATCACCTTTTTGATGATCCTGTGCATCGGCCCGCTGGTGGCCGTGCCCCGCACCTGCGCCACCGTTTATGAGATGGCGGTGCTGCCCCTCCTCCCCTCGGCGGGCTCGTGGGTCTTTGGCGCGATCTTTTTCGCCATCGTGCTGGCGCTCACCATCCGCCCCGGCTCGGTGGTGGACATCATCGGGCGGGTGCTCACCCCCATGCTGCTGCTCACGCTGGCCTGTCTGGTGATCAAGGGGATCATCTCCCCCATCGGCGCGGTGGCGCCCGTGCCCACCGATTTTCCCGTGGCAAAGGCCGGCTTTTCCGCCGGCTACCAGACCATGGACGTGCTGGGCGCCGTGCCCATCACGCTGGTGTTGCTCAAAAGCGTGGTGGAAAAGGGCTATTCCAACAAAAAAAGCCAGCTGCGGGTGATGCTGCCCGCCAGTCTGGTGGCTATGCTGGGCCTGTTTTTGGTCTACTGCGGCCTGGCCTATCTGGGCGCCACCACCTCTCTGCTGGATGTGGGCGACATCAATCAGGCCGGTCTGGTGGTGCTGGTCACCGAGCTGCTGCTCAAGCGGTTCGGCGTGGTGCTGCTGGGACTGATCGTCTTTTTCGCCTGTATGACCACAGCGGTGGGCCTCACCTCCTCCACGGCGGACTATTTCTCCTCCCTCACCCGGGGAAAGGTGTCCTACACCGTCTTTGTCATCGCCATCTGCGCCTTTGGCATGGTGGTGAGCAATGTGGGCATTTCGGCCATCATCGCGCTGGCCTCTCCCCTGCTCAATGTGATCTATCCCGTCTTGCTCACGCAGATTCTGCTTTCCTTTGTCTCCAAATACATCTCCCGGGACTGGGTGTTCCGGGGTGCGGCCATCGGTGCCTTTGTTCCCGCGCTGCTGGACGTGCTGTGTGAGTACGGTCTCCCCTTTGCCTTTGTCCGCGCTCTGCCCCTGTCGGGGATGGGACTTGGCTGGGTGCTGCCCGCCGTGGCGGGAGGCATCCTCGGGGCGCTCATCCCCAACCGGAAAAGCGCCTGATTATTTGCGACTCCCTTTCTTTTGAATATTGCAGCAGCGCCGCCCGTGAGTTTTACTCTTTTCTCACGGGCGGCGCTGCGTTTTTTTCAATACTATGTGTTTCTTTCATCCCCGCTGTTCCACAGCGAACATATTCAGCGAGCGGATCAGCTTGATATCCTTTGGAGACAGGATCAGCTTTTCCCGCATCTCGGCATTTTCGGGCAGAGGCTTTGGAGAGAGAACGCATTTGATAGACACCGGGAGCATGGGATAACGGGACAGCCCGGACAGCATGCCCAGCACCTGCTCGCCCCGATCAAAGGGGTTGGCGGCGCACAGCGTGAGCCGCTCGATCCGGTTGCTCTGGCTGTCCAGCGAAAAATTGGTGATGGTATCGTAATAGTCCACCGTGCCGAAATACAGATTGCGGCATTCCTCCGGATGGCTCAGATCGGGCACGTCGTTATAAAAGGTGGCGGTGGAATCCGTGCCGGTTTCCAGCAGATTGCGGACGATCTTTCCCCGCCGTCCGTCGTAGAAATAGACAAAGATCTGCCGCTCGGGGAAAAAGCCCTCCCGCTTTTTCTTCTCGCTCTCCGGGGGATAGTCCACCAGCTGCTGCACCCCGATATCCAACGCCCGGGCAATCTCCAGCAGGGTGACGATATCCAGAGTGATCTCGCCGTTTTCATATTTGGACAGGGTGGATTTGCTCTTGTGGATCATATCCGCCAGGGTGGCGATGGTATACTGCTTCATCTGTCGATACAGCCGGATCCGGCCTCCCACATAAGCAGAAAAATCGTTCATGTCCGACGTTTCTCTCCTCTCCCTGCATTGCATTCCTATCGTTTCTGTTTATATCATACCATAATCTTTCTGCTTTGTCCATATATTTTCGTTTATTCTTACAAAAAGCAAAATACAGAAAGGGTTCCCCGTTTTTTCAGACGTTTTTCAGAACTTTCTGCTATACTGTTACCATTCCAAGAACGGGAGGGATTCCTCATGAAACGAAACAAATGGATCAGTCTCGCGCTGTGCCTGATGCTCCTGTTGGGCGCAGCATCCTGCGGAAGCACCGCATCCTCGGCCGCGTCTCCGTCCGTCTCCCAGCAGAGCGGCGCTCCGTCGGGTTCTCCGCCCGACGCCCCCGGCGGCGGCTTTGGCGGAGGAAGCAGCAGCGCAGACATCGACTATACCGCCTCGGCGGAAATCACCCAAGCGGGCGCCTATTCCGGCGAAACCTATGTCAGCACGACCGCCGATGAAAGCGCTCTGCTCATCTCGGGCGCCGACGTCACCGTGGAAAACGCCTCCGTTACCAAATCCGGCGATTCGGACGGCGGGGACAACTGCAACTTCTACGGCCTCAACGCCGCCGTTTTGGTAAAGGACGCCGCAAACGTCACCATCACCGGAG
>CADBTM010000138.1 GCA_902797555.1 Oscillospiraceae bacterium | reverse complement strand
GCTTTTGTGCCGCTCTTTTTTTTGTGGAACATTTCCCAATCAGATGGGGCAAATCTGGTGAAAATGACTTGTAAAAGCAGGCGCAAAATGGTATAATGAATTCAATAAAAATATATTTGGAGTGTAAAATGAAAAAGAAAAAATGGTTGCTTGCGTCTCAGCAGTGCGCCTGTACGGATTCCTTCGCCGGGGAGCTTGATCTCAGCCGGCTTACAGCCCGTGTGCTTGCCGCACGGGGGTTTGACACCGCGGAAAAGGCAAACGCCTTTTTGCATCAAAGCGTGGAGCAGATCACCGACCCCTATCTGCTCAAGGACATGGACAAGGCGGTGGCCGAGATCCGCGCCGCCATCGCCCGGGGTGACAAGATCGCCATCTACGGCGATTACGATGTGGACGGCGTCACCGCCACCTGCGTGATGATCCAGTATCTCCGCAAGATGGGCGCCGACTGCACCTACTATATCCCCGATCGCCTTGGGGAGGGCTACGGCCTGAACACCGCCGCCATCCAGTCGCTTTACGACGACGGCTGCCGCCTGCTCATCACGGTGGACAGCGGCATCACCGCCGAGGAGGAAGCGCAGTTTGCCAAACAGATCGGCCTGCGCCTCATCATCACCGATCACCACGAGTGCAAGGATCGCCTTCCTGAGGCGGCCGCCGTGGTCAATCCCCGCCGTCCGGACAGCGAATACCCCTTCCGCGAGCTGGCGGGTGTGGGCGTTGCTTTCAAGGTGATCTGCGCCCTCGATCAGAATCGCCCGATCGAAGCGCTTCTGGCCGACTATGCCGACGTGGTGGCGGTGGGCACCATCGCCGACGTCATGCCGCTGGTAGGGGAGAACCGGGTGATCGTCACCTACGGCCTGTCCATGCTGCGGCACACCAAAAATCATGGATTGAAGGCGCTTATGCAAAAGCTGGGTCTCGACGTCAAGCCGGTGACCTCCAATTCGGTGAGCTTTGTCATGGCGCCCCGCATCAACGCCGCGGGCAGATTGGGCGGCGCCAGCGCCGCAGCCCGCATGTTCCTCACCGACGACCCCCAGGAGGCGGCCCAGCTTGCCGAGCATCTGTGCGACCTCAACCACCGCCGTCAGGAGGAGGAAAACGGCATCTACGAGCAGATCATGCAGCGCATCCAGGCGCAGCCCGAGCTGGTGCGGGGCAAGACCCTCACTCTGTGGGGCGATGGCTGGCACAACGGCGTCATCGGCATCGTTTCCTCCCGTCTGTCCGACCGTTACGGCGTGCCCTGTGTGCTCATCTCCCTGTCGGGGGACAACGGCAAGGGCTCCGGCCGCAGCATCAAGGGCTTCAACCTGTATGCCGCACTGGAAAAGAACGCCGATCTGCTGGAAAAATACGGCGGCCACGAGCTGGCCGTCGGCCTCACCGTCCGCCGGGAAAATCTGGAGGCGCTGCGGGACGCGCTGGAGGAATATGCCGTCTCCGACGAGACCGAGGACATCGTGCCCTGCGTCAACGTAGACTGTGCTGTCGAGCCTGAGGAGCTCACCGTTCCCGAGGTCAAAGGTCTGTCCGCCATGGAGCCCTTCGGCATGGGCAACCCCCAGCCGGTCTTTCTGATGAAGGACGTGCGGGTGGACGAGATCACTCCCATCAGTCACGACCGGCATATCAAGCTGCATCTCAGCAAAAACGGCCGGTATTTCAACGCGTTTGTCTTTGGTATGGGGGCAAAAAGCTGCCCCTTTGTCAAGGGTGATCTGCTGGATATCGTCTTTTCCGCCGAGATCAACACCTATCGGGACAATCAATCTGTCCAGATGGTCATCAAGGACATCCGTTGGGCAGAGCAGGAGGAGGCCGCCGACGACAGTGCATGGGCGGTCTATCAGGCGTTCTCCCGTGGGGAGACCCTTTCTCAGGAGGAGGCGCAGCTCCTCAGTCCCACCCGGGACGAGCTGGTGGCTGTTTTCCGTCATGTCAAGGCCAACGCGGAGGAATGCGTGCTGTGCGCTCCCGCCGCTACCCTGTACCGCAAGGTTCGGTACGAATCCAGAGCGTGCTCCCATATGAACGTGGGCAAGCTGATGATCTGTCTGGATATTTTTCAGGAATGCAATATTTTCCGGTATGAGCAATCGGGCGGTGAGCTGGTGATCCGTCTGTCCCCCTATCAGGGCAAGGCGGACATCAACGGCTCCTCGGTGCTCAGACGGCTGATGTCTGTTTTGAAGGGTTGATGCTATGACCGAACAGGAGGAACGGGAGTATCTGCAGCGCCTGCAGGCGCGTGTGGAGAAGATCGCGGCCGACTTTCCCGAAAAAGAGGGAAAGGACATCGTCCGCGCTTATGCGTATGCCGCCGAGGCGCACAAAAACCAGCGCCGCAAAAGCGGCGAGCCTTATATCATGCATCCCGTCGCCGTGGCGGAGAACATCAACCAGATGGGGCTGGACGCCGAATCGGTGATGGCGGGATTGCTTCACGACACGGTGGAGGACACAGCGGTCACCTCTGCCGATATCGCACGGGAGTTCAGCCCTGCCGTTGCCATGCTGGTGGACGGCGTGACCAAGCTGACCCAGATGGAGCACACGGCCTACAGCACCAAGGAAGAGCAGCAGATGGAGGATCTGCGCAAGATGTTCATCGCCATGGCGAAGGACATCCGCGTGATCATGATCAAGCTGGCCGACCGTCTGCACAATATGCGCACCATCCAGTTCCAAAAGCCCCAAAAACAGCGGGACATCTCGGTGGAGACCATGGAGATCTATGCTCCTCTGGCGCACCGTCTGGGCATGCAGGGGGTCAAATGGGAGCTGGAGGATCGATCCCTTCAGATCCTCGATCCGGTGGGCTATAAGGAGATTTCCGACTATCTGGAGGACAAGAGCCACGGCTTCAGTGCCTTTTTGGAGGCCACCAAAAAACGCATCGAGGAAAAGCTGGAGCAGGTGGGCATCCCCTGCCAGGTCAAGGCCAGACTGAAAAGCGTATACAGCATTTACCGCAAGCTGTACGGCCAGAACCTCAGCTTTTCCGAGCTGTACGATATCTGCGCCACCCGCGTCATCGTCAAGGAGCTCACCGACTGCTACAACGTCCTCGGACTGATCCACGATATTTACAAGCCCGTCCCCGGACGGTTCAAGGACTATATCAGCACGCCGAAGCCCAACGGCTATCAAAGCCTGCACACCGTGGTCATCGGCACCGAGGGCATCCCCTTTGAGGTGCAGATCCGCACGGAGGAAATGGATCATCGGGCGGAATACGGCATCGCCGCCCACTGGAAGTACAAGGACGGCCTCAAGGGCTCCCAAAAGGAGGAGGCCTTTGCGTGGGTGCGTCAGCTCATCGAAAACCAGCAGGACACCGACGCCACCGACTTTATCAAAAACATCAAAACCGACCTGTTTGCCGACGAGGTCTATGTGTTCACCCCCCGGGGCGACATCATCAATCTTCCTCAGGGCGCCACGCCCATCGACTTTGCCTACGCCATCCACTCCGCCGTGGGCAACCGCATGACGGGCGCCAAGGTCAACGGGCGCATCGTCCCCATCGACTACCAGCTGAAAAGCGGCGAGATCGTGGACGTCATCACCGCGAAAAACTCTACCGGCCCCAAACGGGACTGGATGCAGATCGTAAAAACCAACTCCGCCCGCAGCAAGATCAAGCAGTGGTTCAAAAAAGAGCGGCGGGAGGAAAACATCGCCGAGGGTCAGGCCGTCTTTGAAAAGGAACTGCGGGTCAACCTGCTCTACGAGCCCTTCCAGCAGCCCGAGCTGCAGGCCGCCATCCTCAAACGGTTTGAATATCCTTCTCTGGAAGAGCTGTATGCCGCCATCGGCTATGGCGGTGTCGCCCTCAACCGTGTGATCGGCAAGATCAAGGACGAGGTCATGCGGCAGCGTGCCGCCGAGGCGAAGGAAGCCAAGCTGGAGGCCAAGCTGGCGGCACAGGCCGCCAAGCAGGAAAAGTCCACTGCCGATTCCGGTGTGGTGGTGGAGGGCATCGGCAACTGCATGGTCAAGTTTGCCAAGTGCTGCAACCCCGTCCCCGGCGATCCCATCATCGGGTTTATCACCCGGGGCTATGGCGTGTCTGTGCATCGGCAGGACTGCGCCAACGTCCGCGCCGCCAAAAAGGGCGGGGAAGACGGCCGCTGGATCAAAACCGACTGGGTCATGGGCGAGCGGCACCATTACCACGCCTCCATCAAGCTCACCGCCAAATCCAACGTGGGTCTGGGCGGCGAGGTGCTGATGCAGCTGGCCAATATGAAGATCAACGTCAGCGAGATGACCGCCCGTGACACCGAGGACGGCTATTGCGATTTCTATCTCACCATCGGTGTGACATCCAAGGAGCAGCTCGATCTGGTCATCACCCGCCTCAGCCGCATCAGCGGCGTTTCCGAGGTCAGGCGCATGGTGGCAGGCGGCTGAGAAAGGACAAATCATGCGAGCAGTATTGATCCGGGTCTCCCGCGCCTCCATCACCATCGACGGCCGCGACGGCGGCAGCATGGGAAAGGGCTTTGTGGTGCTGGTGGGCGTCCAGCCGGAGGACACCGAAAAGGAGGCCGCCTACCTGGCCAAAAAGTGCGCTGAGATGCGCATTTTCGAGGATGAAAACCTGAAGATGAATCTGGGCCTTGCCGATGTGGGCGGCAGCATGATGGTGGTGAGCAACTTCACCCTCTATGCCGATTGCTCCCACGGCCGCAGGCCGGACTTTTTCCATGCCGCCCGCCCCGAGGTGGCAATCCCGGTGTACGAGGCCTTTCTCCGGGAGATCCGGGCGAGAAATATCCCCCTGATCACCGGCGAGTTTGGCGCGGATATGTATATCGACCACGTCAACGACGGCCCGGTAACGCTTATCCTGGACACCGACCAGATGATGAAGAAAT
>CADBTM010000137.1 GCA_902797555.1 Oscillospiraceae bacterium | reverse complement strand
CTGCTGGCGCTGCAAGAACCCGATCATCTTCCGCGCCACCCCGCAGTGGTTCTGCTCCGTGGACTCCTTCAAGGAGGAGGCCGTCAAAGCCGCCGACGAGGTGCGCTGGATCCCCGCCTGGGGCAAGGATCGCCTGAACTCCATGATCCGCGAGCGCGCCGACTGGTGCATCTCCCGTCAGCGCCGCTGGGGTCTGCCCATTCCCGTGGTGTACTGCAAGGAGTGCGGCAAGCCCGTCTGCACGGACGAGACCATTGCCCACATTGCCGCCCTCTTTGAGGAGCGGGGCTCCAACGCCTGGTTCGAGCTGGACTCCGACGCCCTGGTGCCCGACGGCTTTGCCTGCCCGCACTGCGGCGGCAGGCACTTCGAGAAGGAGACCGACACCCTCGACGGCTGGTTCGACTCCGGCTTCACCCACTTCACCGCCATGCAGCGCGACCAGGGCTTCTGGCCTGCTGATCTGTATATCGAGGGCCTGGATCAGTATCGCGGCTGGTTCCAGTCCTCTCTGCTCACCGCCACCGGCGCGCTGGGTCTGGGCGCACCCTTCAAGCAGTGCCTCACCCACGGCTGGACGGTGGACGGCGAAGGCCGCGCCATGCACAAGAGCCTTGGCAACGGCATGGATCCCAACGAGCTCTTCCAGAAATACGGCGCCGATCTGGTGCGTCTGTGGGCGGGCTCGGCCGATTACCATGTGGACGTGCGCTGCTCGGACAACATCTTCAAGCAGCTCAGCCAGAATTACCTCAAGTTCCGCAACACCGCAAAGTATATGCTGGACAATATCGTGGGCTTTGACCCCGACCATCCGGTGCAGCCGGAGGAGATGCTCCCCCTGGATCGCTGGGCGATCACCCGTCTGAACGACCTGACCCGCCGTGTGCTGGAGGCTTATGACAATTACGAGTTCCATGTGGTCAGCCACGCCATCAACGATTTCTGCGTGGTGGATATGTCCAGCTTCTATCTGGATATCCTCAAGGATCGCCTCTACTGCGACGGGCAGAACAGCCTGAGCCGCCGCTCCGCCCAGACCGCCCTCTATATGATCCTCGACACCATGACCCGCCTGTTTGCCCCCATCCTCGCCTTTACCTGCGACGAGATCTGGCTGGCCATGCCTCACAAGGCGGGCGACGATCCCCGCAACGTGGTGCTCAACGAGATGAATCCCACCTACGATGCCTACGCGCTCAGCGAAGCCGATATGCTCCAGTGGAACGTGCTCATCCAGCTGCGCAACGGCGTCAACCTCAAGCTGGAGGAAGCCCGCGCCGCAAAGCTCATCGGCAAGAGTCTGGAAGCGCATGTGACGCTGGTCACCGAGCAGGCGATCGGCGAGACCAATCTGCAGGAGCTTCAGTCCCTGTTTGCATCCCAGTGGGCAGACGTGTTCATCGTCTCCGACGTGGAGGTCAGGCAGGACGCCGCCCTCTATGCCCAGGCCGCCGAGACCCCGCTGATGGGCGTCCGCGTGCTGGTCTCCGAGGCAAAGGGCGTCAAGTGCCCCCGCTGCTGGAAGCACACCGTCACCGATCATCCCGACGGACTGTGCACCCGCTGCGCCGACGTGGTGGCAGAGCAGCTTGCCTGAACCGAAATATAATCCAAAAAGCCCTCGCTCGGATGAGCGAGGGCTTTTCTTTACCGGATTACCGGAAAAACAGCAGCTCCGTGAGGAGCACTCCGGCCACGATGCCGATGGCCACCACCAGAAGGGGCTTTTCCTTCCATGCCAACACAAAAGCAACGGCAAAGCCGACGGCGGCGGACAGCAGATGCCCGGTGGCGTAAAAACAGGCGGGGATCGTCATGGCGGACAGCACGGCGATGGGCATATAGTGGAGAAAGGAGACTACAAACCGGTTTTGGATCTGCTTTTTCACCAGCACCAGCGGGAGCATGCGCACCAGATAGGTGACGCCCGCCGCCACGATCAGATAGACGGCAAACTTTTTGGGATCCATCAGTTGCCTCCTTCCGGGTTCACCGGGGCATGGACGGCCAGAATGGCGCTGGCCGCGGTGGCGCACAGGATGATGACGAATCCCTCGGGCACCCGGGACAGCAGGGGGACGTACCGGAACAGGCAGCTCAGCCCCACGGCGATGAGGGCGCACAGGGCGGCCGGGCGCTCGTGCTTGGCCTGAGGCACTACGATGGCGATGAACATGCCGTAGATGGCGATGCCCAGCGACGCCGTCAGCAGCGGCGGCAGCAGATTGCCCGCCACCGCGCCGAGAAAGGTTCCCAGCGTCCAACCCAGCCACGGCAGCAGGATCAGCCCGTAGAAATACTGTCGGGAGATTTTTCCCCGCTGGGCGGTGGTCATGGCAAAGGTCTCGTCGGTGACCACATAGGACAGCATCAGCCGATGGGGGAGAGTGACCCCGTCATCCAGCTTTTGAGAGATGGAGACCGACATCAGCGTATAGCGCAGGTTGATGACCAGCTGCGCCAACGCCATCTCCAGCAGGGTTCCCCCTGCCAGCATAATGGGCACGGCGGCCAGCTGCCCCGCCGACGTGACGCAAAACATGGAGATCAGCGTGGTCTGGACAACGGAAAGGCCGCTGTTGAAGGTGGAGATGCCAAAAGCAAAGGAGACCGACAGGTAGCCCAGACAGATGGGCACACCGTTTGCCAGTCCCCTGTGAAAATCGGATGATCGCATGGGGCAAGATCCTTTCCATTTGGGGTTGAGCAAAATCTTGCCTCCAGTATACTTGCTTTTTTACCAAAAATCAAGCCGACATTTTGTGTATAATCACAATGCTTCAGTTGTCGTCCTCTTCGTACACGTCCTCCAGCGATTCCGGACGGCGATAGTCCTCCAACGCGGCGGGATCGTCCACGCTGCGAGTGATCAGCTTGCAGATCACCTTGGTCTGGGTGGTGAAGCAGACCTCCACGGTAAAGCGGTCGCCCACCGTGTCATAGATCCGCGCCGCCGACATGGTTCCGTTGGCCTTGGTGGAGGCGCTGTTGGCTACATAGCCCACGGCGCGCCCGCCCTTGGCGTACACCCGGATGGCCTCGGTATCAAAGGTGTTGTTGGGATCCTTGCAGCATAAAAGCTGTGCGCCGATGGGGAAGGGCTGCTTGCCCCGCATCCCGCGAAAGCCGGTGACGGTGATGAATGTTCCCTCCAGCATGGAAAACGCTCCTTTCTTTCCGAAAAAAGTCCGGC
This sequence comes from Oscillospiraceae bacterium, assembly GCA_902797555.1. Classification (GTDB taxonomy): domain Bacteria; phylum Bacillota; class Clostridia; order Oscillospirales; family Butyricicoccaceae; genus UBA4644. The sequence goes on along the minus strand of CADBTM010000137.1, from coordinate 845 downwards.
GCGAGGCCGGACTTTTTGGGTTGCATCAGAACTGGATCTTGTCCAGAATATACTGCTCGAGACCCTCCATGGGCAGACGCACCTGCTCCATGCTGTCCCGGTCGCGGACGGTGACGCAGCCGTCGGCGGGATCGTTCTCGCTGCCCACCGTCTGAAAGTCCACGGTGATGCAGAAGGGGGTGCCGATCTCGTCCTCCCGGCGATAGCGCTTGCCGATGGAGCCGGTGTCGTCATAGTCGGTCATAAAGTGCTTGGACAGGCGATCCCGCAGCGCCATGGCGGGTTCGGCCAGCTTTTTGCTCAGGGGCAGGACGGCTGCCTTGAAGGGCGCCACTGCCGGACTGAGGTGGAGCACCACGCGGGTGTCGTTCTTTTCCGCGTCAAGCACCTCTTCGTCATAGGCCTCGCACAAAAGCGCCAGCACGGTGCGATCCAGACCGTAGGTGGATTCGATGATGTAGGGGATAAACCGCTCGTTGGTGACGGGATCCAGATAGCTCATGTTCTGGCCGCTGTATTCCTGATGGCGGGTCAGGTCAAAGTCGGTGCGGTTGTGGGTGCCGTTGATCTCGCCCCAGCCAAAGGGGAAGAGGTATTCGATATCGCAGGCGGCCTTGGCATAGTGCGCCAGCTTTTCGTGATCCTTATAGCGGAGATGCTCCTCGCTCAGACCAAGATCCTCGTAATACTTCCGGCCGTAGGCCTTGAAGTATTCATACAGCTCGGAATCGGTGCCCTTCTTGCAGAAGGTCTGGAATTCCATCTGCTCAAACTCGATGGTGCGGAAGGTGAAGTTGCCCGGGGTGATCTCGTTGCGGAAGGCCTTGCCGATCTGGCCGATGGAG
>CADBTM010000136.1 GCA_902797555.1 Oscillospiraceae bacterium | reverse complement strand
ATATTTGGAAAAGCAGAGATCCACTTTGGTGCAAAATCCGTCGATCACCGCCCTTTCGGGGGCGCTCACGGCCTTTTGCGGATCCTTTGTATAAAATGGAGGTTCTATGACAGAAGTGATCGGAGTCCGATTTCAAAAAGTCGGCAAGGTATATTTTTTTGACCCCTGCGGCATAAAGGTAGCCAAGGATACGCCGGTGATCGTAGAGACCGCCCGGGGCATCGAATACGGTGAGGTGGCCATGGCCAACACCCAGGTGGACGACAGCAAGATCGTCCAGCCTCTGAAGAGAATGATCCGTGTGGCCACTCCCGCCGACCAAAAAACGGTGAAGCAAAACCTTCAGTTTGAAAAGGATGCCTTCCGTATCGGCGAGGAAAAGATCGCCAAGCACAAGCTGGATATGAAGCTGGTCAGCGTGGAATACACCTTTGACCGGAGCAAGATCCTCTTTTACTTCAGCGCCGACGGAAGAGTGGACTTCCGCGAGCTGGTAAAGGATCTGGCCGGCGTGTTCCGCACCCGCATCGAGCTGCGCCAGATCGGCGTGAGAGACGAGGCAAAGATGATCGGCGGTCTGGGCGTGTGCGGCTGTCCCCTGTGCTGCACCACCTTCCTCAAGGATTTTCAGCCGGTGTCCATCAACATGGCCAAGGATCAGGGCCTGTCCCTCAATCCCAGCAAGATCTCGGGCACCTGTGGCCGTCTGATGTGCTGCCTCAAATATGAAAACGACGCCTATCAGGAGATGCTTCGGGAAACCCCGCCCAACGAAAGTCTGGTGGACACCCCCTTCGGTCGGGGCACGGTCACCAGTTCGTCCCTGCTGCGGGGCACCTGCTGCGTCCGGTTGAACAGCAATCCCGACGCGCCGGTAACCGTCTCGTGCAAGGAATGCAGCGTTTTGCGCAAGGGTCGGGACAAGGGAGAGACGATCGACCTGCCTCCCGAGCCGGAGGTGCAGACACCTGTCCAGCAGCGTCAGCCGCTGACCGATACGCTCTCCGAGAGCGCCTCTTCTCAGGAGCCTTCTCCCGAGCGCCGTCAAAAGCAAAATCGCCGTCAAAAGCAAAACCGTTCTCAGGAGCGCAGAGAGCAGCCCCGGGAGGCTTCTGCCCCGGATCCTGTCTCCGAGCAGCCTCGTCCCCAGAAGGAAAAGCAAAAGCAATACCGTCTCCAGCAAAAGAAAAAGCAGTCCGCCTCCGGCGAGGATAAGCCTGCCGCAGCCCAAGGCCAGCAGCAAAAGCCCGCCCAGAACGGCGTACAGGGCGGCTCGTCCCGCCGCCGCCATCGCGGCGGTCATCGGGGCGGCAAGCCCCAGCCCAAATCCGAAGGCTGATCCCATTTGCCCCGGCATCCTGTTGTCGGGGCTTTTTTTGTGAGGTCGCATATGAATCGCTTCAAAGGAACCTTTTCTCCCGAGTTTCTCCGGCCGGTGTTTCGCATGGCGCTGCCCATAGCGGTGCAGTTCTTCATCGCGTCGGCGGTCAATATGGTCGATGTGGTGATGATCGGGCGGCTGGGCGACGACGCTGTGGCCGCCGCCGGCGCTGCAAACCAGATCTTCTTTTTGCTCAATCTGGTGCTCTTCGGCATCAATTCCGGCGCCTCGGTCTTTCTGTCCCAGTTTTGGGGGACGAAGGATCTGCGCAACGTGCGCCGCACCATGGGCATGATGTATCTGCTGGGCATCACGCTGACCGCTCTGTTCACTGTGGGCGCGGTGGTCTTTCCCCGGGTGCTGGTGGGCTTTTACGTTCATGAGGAACCCGCCATTTCCCTGGGCGCGGACTATCTGCGCATCGTGGGCACCAGCTATCTGGTGACCGCCGTCAGCATGATCCTCTCCATGGTGTGCCGCTGTACCGGAGCCGTCACTCTGCCCACACAGGCCAGCCTGCTTTCCATCGGGCTCAACGTGGGCGGCAACGCCGTGCTCATCTACGGTCTGCTGGGCTTTCCCGCCCTCGGTCTGCGGGGCGCCGCCATCGCCACCGCCGTTGCCCGGGCGGCGGAGTGCATCTTTTTGGTGGCGGCAGCCTATGTGCGCAAGCTGCCCGCCGGGGCAAAGCCGAAGGAGCTCTTTGCCTTTGACCGCAACTTTGTACAGAAATACGCCAAGACTGCGTGGCCGGTGCTGCTTAACGAGACGTTGTGGAGCGTGGGCATCTCCCTCTATTCGGTGGCCTACGGTCTGTTGGGTACTGCAGCGCTGGCGGCGGTACAGATCTCCAACACCGCCATCCAGCTGCTCAATGTGTTTACCCGCGGCATGAGCAACGCCTGCGGCATCATCATCGGACGCAAGGTGGGCGCCGGCGACCGGCAGGGCGCCATCGACGACAGCTATCGGTTTTCCCTGCTGCTGCCCGTCACCGGTCTGATCACCGGACTGCTGATGATCGCCCTGCACCCCCTGTTCCTCTCGATGTACAATGTGTCTGCCGAAACGCTGGAGCACGCCCGGATGCTGCTCGTCCTCCAATCCTTCCAGCTCATCCTACGGGCGGACAGCATGGCGATGATTGTGGGCATCTTCCGCGCCGGGGGCGACACCCTGTTCGCCTGTCTGCTGGACACCGGCTCGGTGTGGCTGGTGGGCGTGCCGCTGGCCTTTGTGGGCGTGTGGCTGGGCGCACCGCTGTGGGCGGTGTGCATGCTGGTATTCTGCGACGACATCGCCAAGGTGGCAGTTTCCTTTGTCCATCTCTTCCGGGCAAACTGGGTAAAAAACGTCTCGGCACAGCTGCAATGATCCCGACAGCATAAAAAATGCCTCCCGCGGCCTGGGCCGCGGGAGGTTTATTCTTCTTCCAGCTCGATTTCTCTCAGCTTTTCCACATCGATCTCGGTGCCGTCGTCCAGCAGGATGCACCTGCGGAGGGGATCCACCCTTTTGACCCGCCCGGTGCGGGTGACGTATTTTCCCCCGCTTTTCCGGCTGTCGGGGACAAAGTAGGTGAATCTCGCCTCGCGCCGCTGGGGAGGCTGCTCCATCAGAAACTGCATCTGCCCGTCCAGATAGGATTTGCGGCTTTCGTCCAGCTCCACCTGTGCGTCGGTGCGGCGCTCGGCCTCCTGGATTGCGGCCTCATAGCCTGTGAGCGCCGCAAAGGGGGAAAACTGCGCCGCCCGCTCCAGCATGGTCATGGGCGGATGGGTTTTGGGCTGGGGATGAGGCAAATCCAGCATATCCGCATATTTGTTCTTTCCGTTTTCCATAGGCTCACTCTGCGCGGTGACCGCCGATTTGCTTGTTGCGCTCCATGGCGGTGGCGCCCTCCTCCAGATTCATACCCTTTACCACGGCGTTTTTGCCGTATTTCTTTTGGATGCGCAGCAGGGCTTCCTGCATGCTGCGCTGTTTTTCCTCGGCCTGACGCTGCTTTTCCTTTTCCTCATCGGAGGGATCGAACAGGCTGATCTGCTCTCCTGAGGTTTCGACGCGGCGCGCAGCCTCCTCCTCCCGCAGCACCCGTCCGGCCACCACGGTGAGCCGCCGCACCAGCAGATCGGGATGGGACACGCGCTCAAAGACCTCCACCGCCGCCTGGGCGATCTGCTTTGCCGATGCGGTAAAGCCGCCCAGATTGTGCGAGCCGTGGGCATGCTTGGGCACCTTGCGGCCATAGTGATCCACCGTCACCGTGCCGGTATATTTTTCCGCCCGGACGGGATCCAGCAGGTTTTCCACGTCATAGCCCACGGTGACCACCACCTGATCGGTGACCAGTCCCTTGTCGGTGAGATCCATTGCCAGTCCGTCGGCCATCTCCCGGACGATCAGCCGCGCCTTTGCAAAGGGATAGGGCTCCTGCAGCACCTGCCCCACGCCGGCGCTGTTGGATTCGGGCACATAGGCCTTGATCTCCCGGATGGTGCACGGCTCCCAGCCCCAGGCGTGATCGATGAGCAGCTGGGCGTTGACGCCGAACAGCTTGTACAGCAGACGCTCGTTCATGATCTCATTGTCCCCGCCCAGCGAGCACCGCGCCACGTCCCCCATGGTGAACATGCCGTGGGCCTCCAGCTTGCGGCGATACCCGGGACCCACCCGCCAAAAATCGGTGAGGGGGCGGTGATCCCACAGCTGCTCCCGATAGGAGCGCTCGTCCAGCCGGGCGACCCGGACGCCGTGCTCGTCTGCCGGGCTGTGCTTTGCCACGATGTCCATGGCCACCTTTGCCAGATAGAGGTTGGAGCCGATGCCTGCCGTGGCGGTGATGCCGGTGGTGTCCAGCACGTCATGGATGAGCATCTGGGTAAAATCGTAGGCGCTTTTGTGATAAAAATCCAGATAGGTGGTGGCGTCGATAAACACCTCGTCGATGGAATAGACGTGGATATCCTCGGGCGCCACATATTTCAGATAGATCTGATAGATTTTGGTGCTGACCTCCATATAATGGGCCATGCGGGGCGGCGCCACCACATAGTCCAGCGCCATCCACGGGCAGGAGTGCAGCACTCCGTCATAGACCGAGCTGCCGGTGAGCGTTTTTCCGGGGGCGTGGGCTTTGCGCTCCCGATTGATCTCCTCCACCTGACGCACCACCTCAAACAGCCGGGGACGTCCGGGGATGCCATAGGCCTTGAGAGAGGGGGACACCGCCAGACAGATGGTTTTTGTGGTGCGGCTCAGATCGGCCACCACCAGATTGGTGTGCATGGGATCCATACCCCGATCGATACACTCCACCGAGGCGTAAAAGGATTTGAGATCGATGGCAACATAGACCTTGTCTTTCATGCTCGTCCTTCCCTTTCTGCCTCTCCGGCGCGACCTATACCGTTTTTATGATAGCATGATTCCGGGGAAAATGCAAACGGGATCTGTCCGTCCTCTCCGCCGTTCCTAAAAAGAAACAAAACTTTGGCATTGAAGAAAAATTTACCGGCAAAGAATCGATTTTTTGTGAATATACGATCCATTTTCCACTCTGAAGAAACTTTTTCCCTTGAAAATTGATTCTCTCGAAGCGTTCCTCCATTTGAGCCTTCTCGCCCGATCCGGTATAATAGAAAAAAAGCAATGGAGGGATCCCAGTGGACAAAAAGCGTTCTGTTCCGGTGGACGT
>CADBTM010000135.1 GCA_902797555.1 Oscillospiraceae bacterium | reverse complement strand
GAAGAGCCGCTGAGACGGTTGATCTGGAGCAGGCACATAAAGAACACGCCCAAGGTGCCGCCCACCATCATGCCGATGAGCAAAAACAATACACTGCGCATTTCTTCGCCCCTTTTCCTTTGGCTTGCTTTTCTATTTTGCGTCGCAGCAAAAGAAATATGCGGCAAAACGAAAAGCAGCCTTGCATCGCACAGGGTTTACAGGTATAATACAATACAGAACGGAGGGAGAAAGAATGGATGCGATCGTGTTTCTCAACGAACAGTTTGAACATATTTTCGGAAGGCTGCCGGAAAAAATGGGCTTTGCCCCGGGGCGGGTCAATCTGATCGGCGAGCACACCGACTATCACGGCGGGCACGTGTTTCCCTGTGCGCTGACGCTGGGCACATGGGGCGCCGCCGCCCGGCGGCAGGACAAGCTGGTGCAGTTTTATTCGGTCAACCGATCGGACGCCGGGATCGTGGTGCGGCGGCTGGGCTTTGTGCCCGATCCCCGCAGACGGAGCTGGGCGGATTATCCCCTCAGCATGATGTGCAGTCTGGCGGAGCACGGTTTTCCCTGTGAATCGGGCGTGGATCTGCTGCTCTACGGCGACCTGCCCGTTGGCGCGGGGCTGTCCTCCTCCGCATCGGTGGAGGTGCTCACCGGGGTGCTGCTGCGGGCGCTCTTTGGCTTTGACGGCCTGAGCGACGAGGATCTGGCGAAATATGCCCAATATGCGGAAAACCGCTTTATCGGCGTCAACTGCGGCATCATGGATCAGTTTTCCAGCGCCCTGTGCAAGCGGAATCACGCCATGCTGCTGGACACGCTGACGCTCCAGCGGCAGTACGCGCCCCTCCGGCTGGAGGACGCGGATATCATCGTCACCAACAGCGGTGTCAAGCATTCTCTCGCCTCCTCCGCCTATAACCGGCGGCGGCAGGAATGCGAAGCCGCGCTGCGCGCTCTGAGCGAACAGTCTCCCCTTTCCGCCCTGTGTGCCCTGACACCGGAGGAATGGGAAATGCGCAAGGATGCGGTGACCGACCCCGTCTGTCAAAAGCGGGCGAGGCACGCGGTGTATGAAAACCAGCGGACGCTGGACGCCTTTTCCGCGCTGGAAGAGGGCGACCTGCGCGCCTTTGGAGCGCTGATGAACGCCTCCCACCGTTCCCTGCGGGACGATTATGAGGTGTCCTGCCCCGAATTGGATCTGCTGACCCAGCTGGCTTGGGAAATCGAAGGCGTTTACGGCTCGCGCATGACGGGCGGTGGCTTTGGCGGCTGCACCGTCAGTATCGTCCGGCGGGACGCCCGGAAGAGCTTTACCGAAACCATCGGCAAGGTCTTTCGGGAAAAGGTCGGTCGGGATCCCCTGTTCTATGTGGTCGGCCCCGGCGCGGGCGCACATCTGATCTGATTTCATGCCCCCTCAAAATGCGGGGGGCATTTTTCACTTTTTGGGGGAAGGCATGTAACGAAACAGGCTTGAAAACGTTTTTTTTGATAGAAAATAGATTCTAATCCTACGAAACCATGGATTGAGGTGAGAAGATGCTGAAAACCAGCCTCAAGCAAGCTTTCCGCACGCCGGTGAAAAGCCTGTTCACAATGGGGATTACTGCGCTCATTGCGGCCATGCTGTGTGTGGGGATAAACCTTCAGACCTACGCCAGAAAAAGCCTGTACTGCATTTACGACCAGTTTCAGGTGATGGCCGTGCCTCGGTTTTTTGGAGGACTCAATTCTCAGGGCGAGCTGGCAAAAGCCCGGCAAACGCCCAAGGGGTATTTCCCCTGTCAGGCGCGGGACTATGATTTTTCTGCGCTGGAAGCGCTTCCCGGAGTGCAGTCGGTCAACGCCTGCGCCATGTTCGGCGCATATCTGCCCGCCGAGGGGAAAAACGTATGCCAGCCGCTCCCCTCGCCCCTCAACTATTTGGACGAGCCGCTTTCCGGCCTGAACCGAATGGATTATTGCGGAGATGTGGTGATCTTTGAAACGTGGGACGATACGCCGGTCACCGTAACGGGGTATGTGCAGGTGGGAGAAAACCAATACCAATCCTCCAAAACGCCGTTTCATTTGCATGTGCTCTGGTCAGCTGCCGGAATTGCGTATTCAGAGTATATCACGCTCAAAAACGAATTGATGGAGCCCATCGTGATCCAGCCGGGAAAACAGTATATCGCCATGTTTGATTATTTCCTGAACACCTCTGTCCGGCCGGAAAGCACCATGCGGCATTTTATCCTTCGTTCCGGCGGGACGTACGAGCTCAGTGAGCCGGATTTTACAAAGACCGCCGACGGCGTTTGCTCCATCACAGAATACCGGGAGGGCTTTCTGGATACGGAGGAGGGCCGTCCGTATCGGATCGGCGCGGAATATGCCGCGCTGTCACAGCATTCTCTTACCGTTGTCGCCACGGATGACCTTGCCTCGGTGCAGCCCTTTTCCACCGGCGCACTGTATGTGACGGAGGGGCGTGGCTTCACCCAAGAGGAGACCGAATCCGGCGCGCAGGTGTGCGTTGTCAGCGAAAACCTCTTGCAGGCGATGGGCTGGAAGGTGGGAGATACCGTTGACCTTGCCTTTTATCCCTGCTCCTACGCCTTTGGGGAGAGTCTGACCACGGAAAACCTGATCTCCGCTGCCTATCCGCAGACTCTGAAACAGTATCGGGAAACTACGGAAGACATCCTGCCGTCGGACTGTGTTTTCGGCGGAGGCGCATATACCATCGTCGGCGCCTACGGCGGCCACGTGGGAAGGTTTTCCCGCTCCAGCTACCGTCCCGGGCAAGGCATGGATCTGCGGGAGGTGCTTGTGCCGAAGCGCTCCGTGAAGAATCTGCCCTCCACGGTTTCCTCCCAATACAACACCACGATCACGCTGGATCCCCTGCGGATCAACGAGTTTCTTGCCGCGGCTCAGGCTGCCGGCATCACCGAGCGCCGCGCGGGACAGTATCAGGTGGAGTTCACCATCATGGATCAGGGCTTGTCCCGCATGGCACCCGCGCTGGAGGCGCTTTTGCGTGTGGCAAACACCATCCTTCTGGTTTCTGCGGCGGCTGCCGCTTTAACTGTCGCCGCGATCTCCGTCATCCATGTGTCCCAGCGCAGACGGGAGATCGCCTCTTACCGAGCCCTCGGCCTGACAAGAAGACAGACCGTTGCCGTCACGCTGGCCGGGCTGCTGCTGATCTGTGCTGTGGGAGCGGCGTTGGGCTCCTTTGCGGGACGGGCGATCTCCGACAGGACATCCGATCTCATCATGACGACAGCAATGGAGGACGAGGGGGACGACACCTTTTCAGAGGCGCTGGAGCAGTCCAAATCCTACGGCGCAATGGCGGAGATGCAGTTTACCGCCGGGACCGGTACGGCGGCACTCGTCGCCGGAGGGACCTTTTTCACAATGCTCCTTCTGACGGTCTCTTTGGCGTGGGCGGAAAGTGGAAAGCCGCCCATCCAGATGATCGGAACGAAGCAATGAGGAGGCGGAAATCGTGATTCTGAAAAACGCGATACGCGGCTTTTCCCGCAATCAAAAGCTCACTGCCGCCGCTTGTTCCGCCGTCGTCGTGCTGGTGGTGCTGCTGATGACCTTTTCCAACAGCACGGAGCAGAGCCGCCTGCAGCTTCGTCACACCTACGAATCCATGGAGGTCACAGCATTCCTGCAAAGTCCGGCGGTCAACGGAAGGCTGAATCTGGAGGAGGATCTGTTTCAAGCCATCGTAGATTCCGGCTATGTGGATCGCTATTCCGCCGTCAGTGAAATGGGCGAAAGCCGCAGCCGCGTCCTGCGGGGCGTGACCGATCCGGAGACCGATACCGTCCTCTCAGCAGCGTTCTCCTCTGTTCAGTGGGTACCGTGGTACGATCCTTCCGGCTTTTTCTCAGATGACAGGCCGGTGTGTATCATTCCCCGCCTGCTTGCCATGCAGATGCAGGCGGAGGCGGACAATCAGGCGCAGCTGGACGCGCTTGCGAAGGAGGATGCGACGAATCTTTCGGAAGTCAAGGCTCCTGACGTACTGGAAAATCTGGCATTTCAGTTCAACCTGACCGAGAGCGTGTCTGCTGTGGTACAGGTGGTGGGCGTTTACGGGGAAACAGAATCGCTGGATCCGGAGGAGCTGGAATACCTTTCCTATTCCGCCAGTGGAGATCCCAATGTGTTCTATATGCCGCTGCCTGCCATGAAAGCGGCGTGGGCGGCCACCGGAGAGCCTTTCTCCTTTTGCGAAATGCAGATGTGGCTGCGGGATCTGGAACATCTGGACGAGTTCAAAGCGCGGATGAAGGAGCTTGGATTGGATCAGGGCGGCGTCCGTCTGGTAATGAATGATACCCTGCTCCGGCAGGTCTCCGGTCAGCTCAAACGCCAGATCCGCATGATGGAAAGCATCCTGTCGGTTCTTCTTATATTGGTGGCGGGGATCGGGTTTGGACTGAGCTTCCTGCTGCTGCGGGGCAGAAGACGTGAGGCTGCGGTGATGCGTTCTCTGGGAATGAAGCGGGGCAGCGTCTTTGGGACGATGCTGCTGGAGAGCGGGATGCAGGCAGTTTTGGGCGGTCTCCTGGGCGCCGGGCTCACCGTGCTGATATTGGGAAAGACCGCCTTCCAGCCGGTCTATTTCGCCCAGCTTCTGGGCTTCTATCTG
>CADBTM010000134.1 GCA_902797555.1 Oscillospiraceae bacterium | reverse complement strand
TCCGCTCATTTCCAGACCCACGTCAAAGCCCTCCTTCAGGCCCTGTTCCTTCATCACCTGAAGCAGATCCTCGCGTCCGGTGTTGACGGCGGCGTCCACGCCCATCTTGCGGGCGAGGTCGAGGCGATAGTCGTTCAGGTCGGTGATGATGACCCGGCGGGCGCCCGCATATTTGCAGATGCCGGCGGCGATGATGCCGATGGGGCCGGCGCCGGTGATGAGCACGTCCTCGCCCACCAGATCCCACATCAGCGCGGTGTGGGTGGCGTTGCCGAAGGCGTCAAAGAAGGAGACCACGTCTTCGTCCAGCTTTTCGTCGATCATGATCACGTTGGTCTCGGGGATGCAGACGTATTCGGCAAAGGCGCCGTCACGATCCACACCCACGCTGGTGGTGTTGCGGCACCACTGGATGTTGCCGGTGTGGCAGTTGCGGCAGTGGTGGCAGGTGATGTGTCCCTCGCCGGAGACCCGCTGGCCGATCTCAAGACCGGTGACGCCGGCGCCCAGCTGGGCGATCTCGCCCACATATTCGTGGCCGATGGTCATAGGGGGATGGGTAATGTGGATCCGAGCCCAGGGATCCCAGTTGTAGATGTGTACGTCGGTGCCGCAGATGGCGGTTTTATGCACCTTGATGAGCACCTCGCCCGGGCCGGGCACGGGGACGGGGACGCGGCGCAGCTCCAGACCGGGGCCGGCGATGGGTTTTACGATGGCATCCATCATTTTTTCCATTTGGCTGTCCTCCTTATAAAGACAAATGTGCGTGAAAAGAAGATTTTGTTTGTATTCTAAGGACAATATACCCCTTTTTTCCGTCGATGTCAATGAAAAATCCAAGTTGACGGCGGCTCAGTTTCCTGTTATGATAAGAAAAAAGGAAAAGGAGCCGGGACGATGGACGAAAAGCAATTTATCAATCTGACGATGGCCGACGGAAAGCAGCTGAAGTGCGAGGTCGTGGGCGTGTTCCCCTTTGCGGGAAAGGAATACGTCGCCCTCATTCCCCCCGACCGGGGCGGCGCCGTAGAGATCCTCCGCTATGAGAGCAAGGGAGAGACCTATGACATCTATTCCATCGAGGACGACGACGAATACGATCGTGCCGCCGAGGAGTATGAGCGCCTGATCAGCGAGGTTGTTTGATTCCGTTTTGTAATCAAATAGAATTATATTACGATTTGTTATGAAAAAGCCGCCCGTATGGGCGGCTTTTTGCTGTTTTGTTTTACGGAAGAACCACGCCGTAGGCGTCCAGGATGTCCTGATCGATGCCCATGCGGACGGTGAGCTGGGGATCGACGATCTGGCACACGCTCAGGTCGCCCTTGAGGGAGAGCAGCATGGCGCAGTCATAAACGTCCATATCGGTGACCTGCTGCAAAAAGCCCAGCATGGCGCGGGAGGCCTTGCGGGAGGCCTGATCCAGCGTGTTGGCGCTCTGGATGGAATAGAACTTGCCCCGGCAGGAGAGGGCGGGGGTGGGCATGGGGAAGCCCTTGACCACCTCCACCGTGACGGTGACCACGCCGCCGGTTTCCAGACCGCAGATCATCACCTCGCCGTCGCCCATCAGGGCGTGGAGGTCGCCCATGGAGAACAGGGCGCCCTTGACGTTGACGGGGAGATAGAGGGTGGAGCCTGCGACGATCTTGTTGCAGTCCATGTTGCCGCCGTGGGCGCCGGGAGTGTGGGTCATCACCGTGTCGGTGCGGGGAGCGGTGCCGATGACGCCGATCATGGTGTCGATGGGGAAGGTGAGCTTGTCGTTGAAGTGCACATACCCGTCGGTGAGGTCAAACTGCCGCACCTTGCGGTAGGAGACCAGATCGTTGAAGGCGCCGGCCGAGGTGCTGGCGCGCATCAGTCCGGTGGGATTGAGGTCGATGCGCTCGATCTTTACCTTGAGCACGTCGCCGGGCTCGGCCTCTTCGATATACAGCGGGCCGGTGGCCGGATTTTCCAGCGCCAGCTCGGGATGATCCACCGTGCCGTCGCCGTGCAGGCGATCGTCATAGCAGTCTCTCGTTTCAAACTGGACGGTGTCGCCGCTGTGGCAGGAGGCCGCGGGCGGATTTTTCGGGCTGTGATTGTCGGTGACAAAGGCTTTGCGGATCTTTAACATACGGGTTCCCTCACTTTTTACTGTCGCATTTTGCCTGAAACCGGGCGGCGTCCACGATAAAGCGCTGGTGGCTGCCCCGGCCGATGATGCCGCCCTTGTCAAAGGCGGTAAAGGCAAAGGTCAGCTTTCTGCCCTCCACGGCCCGGAGGAAGCACTCCACCCGAACCTCGCCGCCCACCGGAGTGGGCGCCTCGTGGGAGAGCTCCACCTGGATGCCCACGGTGGTCTCTCCTTCGTTGAGCGCGTCCATGACGCACTCCATGCAGCATTCCTCCATCCACGCGCTCAGCGCGGGGGTGGCCAGCACGTCCAGCGTGCCGCTCCGCATGGCGTTGGCGGTGACGGCCTCGGTCACGGTGCGGGTCAGGGTATGGGACAATCCGATTTCAAGCGTCATAGGTGTAACCTTCTTTTTGTTGGTCTTTTATATGTGCAGGATCATGGTGGCGATGCGGAAATAGAGCAGCAGGGACAGGGCGTCCACGATGGTGGTGATGAAGGGGGAGGCCATCACGGCGGGGTCAAAGCCCAGCTTTTTTGCCAGCAGGGGCAGGGAGCAGCCCACCAGCTTTGCCACCACCACGGTGCACAACAGGGTGAGGCACACCACGGCGCCCACGGTGACGGTGATATCCGGATTGTGCATGAGCAGGCGGTCCACCAGCATGATCTTGCCGAAGGCCACGGCGGCCAGCGCCGCGCCGCACATCAGCGAAACCCGGAATTCCTTCCACAGCACCTTGCCGATGTCGGAAAACTCGATGTCGCCCAGACTGATACCGCGGATGACGGTGACCGACGCTTGCGAACCGGAATTGCCGCCGGTGTCCATCAGCATGGGAACGAAGGCCATCAGCGCCGCCTGCGCCGCGAGGGCGTCCTCAAAGCCGGTGATGATCATGCCGGTAAAGGTGGCGGATACCATCAGCAGCAGCAGCCACGGAATGCGCTGGAGCCAGATCTCATAGGTCTTTGTGCGGAGATAGGGATGCTCGGAGGGGGTGATAGCGGCCATCTTTTCGATGTCCTCGGTGGCCTCTTCCTGCAAGACGTCGATGGCGTCGTCCACGGTGACGATGCCCACCAGACGGTTTTCCTTGTCCACCACGGGCAAGGCGGGAAAATTGTATCGGGCAAAGAGATTTGCCACGTCCTCCCGGTCGTCCAGGGTGGACACCGAGATGATGTTGGTCTCCATGATGTCCCGGAGATAGGTATCATCGGAGGCGAGCAGCAGCTCGCGCACCGAAACCAGCCCCAGAAGCTTGCGGGTGGGGCCGATGATATAGCAGATATAGATGGTCTCCTTGTCCACGCCGGTCTGGCGGATGTGCTGGAAGGCCTCGCTCACCGTCATGCCGGGGCGGAGATCCACATATTCGATGGTCATGATGCTTCCGGCGCTGTCCTCGGGATAGTTCAGCACCTGATTGATGGTTTTGCGGGTCTCGGGATCCACGTTTTTCAGGATACGCTTGACCACGTTGGCGGGCATTTCCTCGATCACGTCCACCGTGTCGTCGAGAAACATATCGCCCAGCACCTCGGAAAGCTCCTTGTCGGAAAAGGCGTCGATCAGCTTTCCCTGCAGGTCGGAATCCATCTCCGCAAAGGTATCGGAGGCCAGCTCCTTGGGAAGCAGGCGGAAGATGCGGGGGAGATCCTCCTCGGAGATCTCGGCGTCGTCCACCAGATCCTCCATACATTCGGCGATGTCCGCCGGGTTGAGGGTATCCAGATACTTTTGCAGGGCGGTGTACTTTTTCTCCTGCAAAAGCGCGAGAATTTTTTCGGAAAATACTGTGTTTTCTGTCATAAGCGTCGCTCCTCCTGACGATTGAGATTGGGGTCATCGGTTTGGAAGTGCGGACAGGGCAAAAGAAGAGGCTTGCTCAGGCTGTGAACAACGGCGCCGACGGCGCAAATGCCCACAGCCATCGCCCTCCAGGCCGTGTGCCGCTGCTACTTCCGGCGTCCATTGTGTTCACCTCTCTTTGTGATAAAAAATAAAAGTCTACCGTTTCATTTTATGCTTTTTTCCCGCTGTAGTCAAGAACATCCTTGGGGAAAAGCGGCATCTTTCCACATCCGGTGCAGAGCCTCCTGGCCGGTCTTGATAGCGGAGAGGATCCAGCCGTCTTTTTGGTCTGCGGGGCGATAGCGCAGCAGCCCCTGCCCCTCGTAGTACAGCTCGATAAACTCGCCCGGGGCGCCGGTACAGCCGGTGAGGTTCCGGTTGGAAAGCGCCAGGGCGGCGGGCTCGCCGGCAAAGGTGCCGTCATAGCGCAGCGTGTCCCGGCTGAGAGAAAGGATGCCCTCGCCGGCATCCCGCCAGGTAAAGCTGTCGGGCTCGAAGAGCTGGCACCGCACCCGCGCCGTCAGACGGAAGGCGGGATCCCGCAGCGCGCAAGTGAGGGCGCGCTCCTGCTGGAGGAACCAGTCCTTCAGGGTAGAGGGCAGAGGCTTGCTCCCTTCGGAGGTGATGCGCATATCCTCCTCCACCGTGCCCGCGGCGCCGCAGGAGAGGCAGCGGATGCCGTTGCCCTGCGCCCGGAGGGTGCCCTTTTCCCCGCAGACGGGGCAGCGGAAGAGCACCTTGTCATAGCCCTCCGCACGCTTTTTTCCGGGGAAGCGGGCGCCGGAGGCGGCTTGCCACGCAAATTCGTCAAAGTCCAGCCGGGCACACAGGGCGCGGTAGATCTCATCCTCGGAGAGGGCGTCCAGCCGGTCGGGGGAGAAGGTGAGCTCCACGTTGGCCTCGGTTTTGCCCCGGGTAAACCATTTTGCAAACCGGGGGAAGGTGAAAAAGCAGCCCCGCAGACTTACCGTGCACACCGAGACACCGGTGCGCTTTATCAGATGGGCGATCACCGGGTCGATGCCTGTGGGGACGCCGCACATGGAGGTCTGCCCCGCGGGAAAAATGCCCACCGTGCCCCCTGCCCGCAGCACCCGCAGGATGCCCATGGTGCACCGGGGGTCGGTGCGGAACTGGATCTTTGGGATGAGGCCCAGCCGCTTGTACGCCCAATGGAGCTTTGGATTGCGGAACTGGCGCTCGGTGGCCACAAAATGGATCCTCCGCCGGGGAAAGGCGGCCAGCAGCACCAGAAAATCGATCATTCCCTGATGGGAGGACAGCACCAGCAAAGGCCCTTCCCCGGGGATGGCGTCCGCGCCGGTGACGCGCAGGCGAAAGATCACCTTGCACACCAGCGTGCTCAGGGCGCGCAGGGGCACATAGAGCCAGCCTGCGGGCTTTTTGACGGCTTTTTTCACCATGGGAAAAGGCCTCCTTTCCGATTGGGGCTGCTATTTTTGGACGGCGGGAGCGACGCGCACCCGGCCTTCGATGACCGACACCACCAGATCGCCGTCGGTGTCGGTGCGATAGGTCTGGGCGTCCACCTCGCGGAGACGCTGCAGAACGGTTTGATGGGGATGACCGTAATCGTTGTTTTTTCCGCAGGAGATGAGGGCAAAATCGGGGGTGGTGTCCTCCAGCAGTGCGGCGCAGGTGGAGGAGGCGCTCCCGTGATGGGACACCTGCAGCACCTGCAGATAGCCCAGGGGGATCAGGCTGCGCTCCACCTCGGCGGGGATATCGCCGGTGAACAGCAGCCGCGCCCCCTCAAACTCGGCAAGCAGCACCATGGACAGGACGTTCAGATCGTCCGCGGGGGTGCTTGCCCGGGGATGGAGCACGGTGATCGCCGTGCCGCCCACGGCATAGGTCTGCCCCTGCTCCGCCCACAGGACGGGCAGACCGTATCCCCAGCCCTCCGGCAGGGAAAAGATCGCCCGGCTTTCTGCACAGTCGGGGGTGACCACACAGGCAACGGGAAAGGCGGCGCACACCGCCTCCCCTCCGCCCGCGTGATCCAGATGGGGATGGGTGAGAAAGAGATAGTCCAGCTCCTTCACTCCGGTCTGGCGGAGATAGGACAGCACATGCTCCGCGCTGTCGGCCGTGCCCGTGTCAATAAGGGCGGCGCGGCCGTTGCAGGTGAGCAGCATGCACAAGCCCTGTCCCACGTCCAGCATGTGCACCCGCAGCCCCTCGTCCTCAGCGAGGACGGGCGCCGGGGTCTCCCATGGGAAAACATAGCCCGCGTGGTGCAGGAACAGCCCTGTAAACAGCAGGCAGGCTGCTGCCAAAACGCCGCAAAGGGCGAGGGGGAGCCGCCTGCCGAAGGTACTGTATTGGGAACTCATAGCTTTTTGAAGAAGGCCTGGTAAAACTCAGCCGCAAGGCCGAGGGATTGCTCGGACAAAAACTCGTTGCCGCCGTGGTCGCTGCCGCCGCCCCGGGGGCCGAGGGTCAGGGGGGAGAAGCGCAGGATGCAGTCGCTCAGGTTGGAATAGTGCCGGGCGTCCTCCGCGCCGGTGACCAGCGTGGGCACCAGCTGCAGCCGGGGATACAGCTCCTCCAGCACGCGGCAAAGCTGACCGTACATGGGCTGATCCTCCGAGGTGATAAAGCTCTCCTCGCCCTCGGTGACCAGCTCCACCTGCACAGGCAGATCGGCCAGCAGGCTGCGCAGCTCGTCCAGCACGGTTTCCGGCTTGTCCCCGGGGAGCAGACGGGCGTTGAGCAGGGCGGTGGCGGTGGAGGGAAGCACATGGTCGGCGGTAAAGCCGCCGTCCACACGGGTGGGCACCACGGTGGAGCGGATGAGGGCGGACACATAGGGATCATCCCGGAACACCCGCCCGCCGATCAGCTTGAGCAGCAGGGAATTGGCGGCCACCATCCGCTTGTGATAGGGGTAGGTGGACATGGCGGCCTCCAGATGCCGCCGGACGATGGGGATCATCCGATGGCGGGGCTGGGCGGCATCGATGCGGCAGATGGCCTCGCTGAGCACCACCAGCACGGTCTTTTTGCCCGGCTGGCTGGAATGGCCGCCGGGACAGGTGGCGGTGAGGCGATATTCGCAGCGGCGCTTTTCGCCCATGCCGATATAGGCGGCGGTATAGCTGCCGCCGTGGCTGAGGGCGGTCTCCCGGATAAAGCCTCCCTCGTCCATCACCAGATCAAAATTGAGCCCCATCTGCTCCATGCGGCTGGCGATGGCGCGGGCGCCCACCTCGCCGCCGGTCTCCTCGTCGCAGCCATAGGCAAAGTAAATGTCCCGCTTGGGGCGAAAGCCCTGTTCCAGCAGGCCTTCGATGGCCTCCATCTGGGCGATGATGACCCCCTTGCAGTCGGTGGCGCCCCGGCCGTAGATGCGGCCGTCCTGACGGACGCCGTCAAAGGGCTCGCACACCGTCCAGCCCTCGCCGCCGGGCACCACGTCCAGATGGGCGCAGAAAAGCACCGGCTTTTGGGAGGGGTCGTCCCCCTGCCACCGCAGCAGGATGCTGCCGCCGGGGAGGGTCGCCCAGTCCAGCGCCCTGGCCGCCCGGGGATAATTTTCCCGCAAAACGCGCCCCACCGCCAGCATCTCTTCCTCTCTGCCCGTGATGGTGGGACAGCGGAGGGCGGCGGCAAGGGTCTCGGCGGCGTGCTCGGTGACGGCGCGATCGGCCGTGCGGGTGCGCAGGGGAGAAAGGCTCTTCCGTCCCCGCCGTCCGGCCAGCGCCGAGCGGACGAACAGATAGAGCAGAATGCCCGCCACGAGAACGATCAGCACCCAGTTGAACACCCGCCCGTAGCGGGCGTTGAAGTTGCTGAAAAAGATTTGCAGGCTTGCCCACAGATTTTTGATCGCGTTGCCCATGATAGCTCCTTTATCGGTGATAGTCCAGTGATTGCAGGATGTCCTTTTCGATCTGCGCCTTGAGGGCGTCGCCCCCGGAAAAGCTGCGCTCGGGACGGAGGAATTTCAAAAACCGCACCTGCGCCTCCTCGCCGTAGACGTCGCCCGTAAAGTTGAGCAGGTGGCTTTCCACACTGACGATATCGGCGTCGGAAAAGGTGGGTCGTGTGCCCACGTTGGTGACGGCCTGCCACAGCTTGCCGTCGATCTCCACCTGAGAGGCGTAGACGCCCCGCTTGGGCAGCAGGATGCCGTCCTCCAGAGGGATGTTGATGGTGGGATAGCCCAGCGTCCGTCCCAGCTGAAAGCCGCCCACGATGGGACCTTCCAGAAAGAAGGGACGACCCAAAAGCCGTTTTGCCAGACCCACCTTGCCCTCCCGGACACATTCCCGGATATAGGTGGAGGACACCACCCGTCCGCCGTAGCGCACCGGGGGCACCACATGGGTCTCCAGACCGAAGCGGCGCAGATCCTCCGGC
Organism: Oscillospiraceae bacterium; assembly: GCA_902797555.1. GTDB lineage: Bacteria > Bacillota > Clostridia > Oscillospirales > Butyricicoccaceae > UBA4644. Next base: position 2,954 of record CADBTM010000134.1, on the reverse strand, counting down.
TTGCCGGAGGCGTTTTTTCCGAAACGGAAGTTTTCCCCGCACACCACCACGGCGGCGCGATAGCGCTCGCCCAGCATTTCGGCAAAGTCGGCGGGAGAGGTCTCGGCCATCTGCCGGTCAAAGGGCAGGGCGATCACCAGTCTGGCGCCGTTTTGCTGCAGCAGGGCGCACCGCCGGGGAAAGCTGTTGATCATGTCGGGGGCGCGCCCCAGCACATAGGCGCGGGGATGCCGCTCGAAGGTGACGGCGGCGGGCTCCATGCCCTTTTCCGCCGCAAGGGAGGCGGCTGTATGTAAAATGGCCTGATGTCCCCGGTGGACTCCGTCGAAAAAGCCGAGGGCGATCACCCGTTTTTGTTCCATAGGTTTCAGTCCTTACGTTCCATATTGATCTTGCAGAAGATGGCCTGTCCTCCCCGGTCCAGCGTGCCGGTCTCGCCGATCTGGACAAAGTCGCCCGAGGGCGCGTAGACCCTGCACCGCTCTCCCGGCGGGGGCAGCGTGCCGGCGGACAGCATCTCCGCGGTGAGAAAGGCGCCGTGGGAGGCGCGGAGGGCGCCCGCCTCGTTGAGGGTGACGGCGGGCAGGTCGGAAAAGACCGCGTCGGTGGGATGGATATGGGCTTCCAGCGTCCCTTCGTCCCGCAGGGCGGTCACCTGCTCCAGCGTCAGGGCGTCAGCGAGGGAAAACTGCCCGCTGCGCACCCGCCGCAGGGCGGCCATACAGCCGCCGCAGCCCAGCGCCTGTCCCAGATCGTGGCACAGGGTGCGGACGTAGGTGCCCTTGGAGCACACCACACGCAGCTCGTGCTCGTTTTCGCCGGTGTCGGGCAGGGGGGGCAAAAGCTCCAGCGCGGAGATGTCGATGGTGCGGGTCTGACGGGGGACGTCCACCCCCTTGCGGGCCAGATCGTACAGCCGTCGTCCGCCCACCGAAAGGGCGGAATACATGGGCGGGAGCTGGTCGATCTCGCCGGTGAAGGAGGAAATCGCCGCCATCAGGTCGGCCTGACCCACCGTGACCGGCAGACGGGTGAGCACCGTGCCGGTGATATCCTGGGTGTCGGTGGTGACGCCCAGCCGCAGCCGGGCGCGATATTCCTTGTCCTGACCGGAGGCGTGGTCGGAGGCGCGGGTGGCGTTGCCCAACAGCACCACCAGAACGCCGGTGGCCATGGGGTCGAGGGTGCCCGCATGTCCGATCTTTTTTTGCCGGAGGATGCCCCGCAGCTTTGCCACCGCGTCGTGGGAGGTGAAGCTCTGAGGCTTGTCCACGATGAGGATGCCGTTCAGCATGCGGCGAGCTCCTTTGCCGCGGCCTCCATCAGCGTGCGCATGGCGTCTTCGGGCGCGCCCTCCACCGTGCAGCCCGCGGCGCGGGGATGACCGCCGCCGCCAAAGCCCTGACAGATGCGGCTTGCGTCGGCAGGCTTGTGGGTGCGGACCGACACCTTGTAGGCAGGATCCTTTTTGTTCTGGGTGAGGATGATGCCGCAGTCCACGCCCTCCAGCGCCATGGTCAGGGTGGAGAGATTGTCCAGATCGTCGTCGGTGGCGCCGATGCTGTCGAGCCACGGACGGTCCAGCCACGAGCAGGCGATGCGCCCGTCGTCGGAAAAGAGCATCTTGTCAAACATCTTGCGCTCGATGAGAAAGCGGTTTTTGCTTTTGGCCTCAAAGAAGGTGTGATTGTGCCGGTGAAAATCCACCCCGGCAGCGATGGCCTTTGCGGCGATCTGGTGGGCGAGGGGAGTGGTGTTGGAAAACTTGAAGCAGCCCGTGTCGGTGGCGACGGCGATATAAAGGGCCTCCCACATGGGCAGATCGATCCGGACGCCCAGCTCCAGCAGAACGTGGTAGACCACCTCGCCCGCCGCGGCGGCCTTGGGCGCCAGACAAAGCTGGTCGGCATAGCCCACGTTGGAGGGGTGGTGATCGAGACAGAGGTCGATGCGATCTTCATAAAGCTTTGCCCCGGGCGTCAGCAGAGAGGTGTCGGCGATGTCCACGGCGCAGATCTCGTCGGGGGAAAAGCCCTCGTCGGCCAGCAGCCCCTCCAGCAAAAAGCCCAGCCGGGGGGTGATGTCCTCGTTGGGGAGGATGGCGGCCTGCTTGCCCACCTGCCGCAAGCCGCGGCACAAAGCGGCGGCCGAGCCGATGGTGTCGCCGTCGGGACGGCGATGGGTGAGGATGAGGATGCGCTCCGACCGGCTCAGCAGCGCGGCGGCGCGGCGCTCAGTGATGGGAAGACTCATCTTGTTCGACCTCCTCATCCTGGGGGATATCCAGATGGCTGAGCACCTCGGCGATGTGGGCGCCGTGGGCGATGGATTCGTCCATGACGAACACCAGCTCGGGGGTATAGCGCAGGCGCAGGCGCTGCGCCAGCTCCCGCCGGAGAAATCCCGAGCAGGACTTCAGCCCCTGCTTGAGGGACTTTTTGTCGTACTCCCCCAGCGCGCTGAGATAGACCTTGCACCAGCGCATGTCGTTGGTGACCTCGCAGCGCACGACCGAAAGCATGGTCTGGGACACGCGGGGATCCTTGACGTCGCGCAAAAGCTGCGCCAGCTCCCGGGTGACCTCCTCGCTGATCCGCTCTACGCGGTTGGAATTATAAGGCATAGTTACTTCTCCTTGCTTGATAAAAAGCGAAGCGGAAAACGGCGTTTTCCGCTTCGTTGGATGGGTTTACCGCTTGACTTCCTCCATGACGAAGGCCTCGACGATGTCGCCGATCTTGACATCGTTGAACTTTTCAAAGCTCATGCCGCATTCAAAGCCGGAGGCCACTTCCTTGGCGTCATCCTTAAAGCGCTTGAGGCTGGAGAGGTCGCCCTCGTGGATGACGATGCTGTCGCGGACGATGCGCACCTTTTCGTTGCGCTGCATCTTGCCGTCCTGCACATAGCAGCCGGCGATGGTGCCCACGCCGCTCACCTTGAAGGTCTGGCGC
>CADBTM010000133.1 GCA_902797555.1 Oscillospiraceae bacterium | reverse complement strand
CGGGCGGCAACGTGCAGAAGGTGCTGGTGGGACGGGAAATCGCCAACGCCCCCACCGTGCTTCTGACGGCCTACGCCACCCGCGGACTGGATATCAACTCCTCTTACCTCATCTATGACACCATCACCTCTCAGAAAATGCGGGGTGTGGCGGTGCTTTATGTGGGCGAGGATCTGGACGTGCTGCTGGAGCTTTCCGACCGGATCCTGGTGCTGTGCGGCGGCAAGGTCAGCGGCATCGTGCCGGGACGGGGCGCCACCAAGCGCGAGGTCGGCATGATGATGACCAAGCTGGGAGGGCTGAAAGATGAACAATAAAACCCACAACCCGCTGTTTCACGTCTCCAAGCGCTCGGCGCTCCCGTGGTATGTGGCGTGGGCGATCCGGGGCGGTGCCGTCGTGGCCGCGCTGCTCATGTGTGCGCTGGTGACCACCCTGCTCACCGGCGAAAACCCCCTGCAGGTCTATGTGACCATCTTCCAGGGCTCTTTCGGAAGTGCCCGCCGGATCTGGCTGCTCTTCCAGAACATCGCCATGCTCCTGTGCGTGGCGCTGGCCATCACTCCCGCCTTCCGCATGCGCTGCTGGAACCTGGGCGGCGACGGACAGATGCTTATGGGCGGTCTTGCCACCACCGCCTGCATGATCCTTTTGGGCGGCAAGCTGCCCAACGCCGTTCTCATCCCGCTGATGATCCTCACCAGCATTGTGGCGGGCGCCATCTGGGCGGCCATTCCCGCCTTTTTCAAGGCAAAATGGAACACCAACGAGACGCTGTTCACCCTGATGATGAACTATATCGCCACCCAGCTTGTGGCCTTCTTTATCATCGTGTGGGAGGTGCCCAAGGGCGCCGGACAGATCGGCATCATCAACCAGAGCTCTCAGGCGGGCTGGCTGCCCACCATCGGCAGCTATAAATACCTGCTCAACATCATCGTCGTCGCCCTGATCTGTGTCGTCATGTATCTCTACCTCAACTATACCAAGCATGGCTATGAGATCTCGGTGGTGGGCGAAAGCGAGCGCACCGCCCGCTATGTGGGCATCCATGTGGAAAAGGTCATCGTCCGCACCATGCTGCTCTCGGGCGCCATCTGCGGCATCACCGGCATGCTTCTGGTGGGCGGCACCGAGCACACTCTCACCACCACCATCACCGCAGGCCGCGGCTTTACCGCCGTTATGGTGAGCTGGCTGGCCAAGTTCAATCCCATCTGGATGGTGCTCACCAGCTTCCTTCTGGTCTTTTTGGAGCGTGGCTCCGGACAGATCGCCACCGACTTTGGTCTGAGCTCCTCCTATTCCGACATCCTCACCGGCATCATTCTGTTCTTTATCATCGGAAGCGAGTTTTTCATCAACTACAAGATCAACTTCCGGCATTCCGCGGAAAAGGAGGGCAAATAAATGTTTGATTTCATTTCCTTCATCCCCCGCGCAATCATGCAGGGCATTCCCCTTTTGCTGGGCAGCACAGGCGAAACCCTGACGGAAAAATCGGGCAACCTCAATCTGGGTATCCCCGGCATCATGTATGTGGGCGCCATCTGCGGCGTCATCGGATCGTTCTATTATGAACAGAGCGCCGGAGCGGCCATGGTGCCCCTTCTGGCGGTGTGCATTCCCCTGCTGTGCTCGCTGCTGGGCTCGCTGATGATGGGTCTGCTCTACTGCTTTTTGACGGTGACCCTCCGCGCCAACCAGAACGTCACCGGTCTGGCCATGACCACCTTTGGCGTGGGCTTCGGCAATTTCTTCGGCGGCTCTCTCATCAAGCTGTCGGGCAGCGACGTCCCCGCCATCGTCCTTTCCAACACCAGCATCGCCTTCCGCAAGGTGCTGCCCTTTGCCTCCTCTCTGGGATGGTTCGGCAAGCTGTTTTTCTCCTACGGATTTCTGGCCTATACCGCCGTGGCCGTCGCTCTGGTGGCCTCCTATGTGCTGCGCCGCACCCGGGTCGGCCTCAACCTCCGTGCCGTGGGTGAAAGCCCCACCACCGCCGACGCCGCAGGCGTCAACGTGGCACGGTACAAATACACCGCCACCTGCCTCGGCTCGATGATCGCCGGACTGGGCGGACTGTATTACATCATGGACTATACCAGCGGCATCTGGTCCAGCGACGCTTTCGGCGACCGTGGCTGGCTGGCCATCGCACTGGTGATCTTTACCGTGTGGCGTCCCAACGTGGGCGTGCTGGCCTCCTTCCTCTTCGGCGGACTGTATATCCTGCACATGTATATCCCCTCCGGCATGAATCTGGCCATCAAGGAGATCTACAAGATGCTGCCCTATGTGGTGACCATCATCGTGCTGGTGATCTCGTCCATGCGCAACAAGCGGGAAAACCAGCCTCCCGCATCGCTGGGTCTCCCCTATTTCCGCGAGGAACGGTAAATGCGGTTTGACACCCTGTTCTTTGACCTGGACGGCACGCTGACCGATCCCGCCGAAGGGATTTGCGGCTGTGCCCGCTATGCGCTGGAAAAGGGCGGCTATCCCGTGGGGCCGAAGGAGGACTATTACCCGTGGATCGGTCCTCCTCTGGAGCTCTCCTTTGCCCTGCGTGTGGGCGTCAGTCAGGAAGAAGCCAGGCGTCTGGTGGGCTTTTACCGCGAGCGGTACAGCACGGTGGGTCTGTTTGAAAACCGGGTTTATGCCGGCATCCCCCGGCTGCTGCAAGCCCTCCAGGCCGATGGCGCACGCATGGCGGTCACCACCGGCAAGCCCACTGTCTTTTCCCGGAGGATCCTGGAGAAGTTCGGCATTCTGGAGCGGTTTGAAGCGGTGTGCGGCATCTCCCTCACCGAGGCGCCCCTCACCAAGGAGGGCGTCATCACCCAAGCCATGTCCCTGCTGGACGTCCGGGACAAAAGCCGCTGTCTGATGATCGGCGACCGCATGCACGATGTGGAGGGCGCCCATCTGTGCGGCATCCCCTGCGTTTACGTCCTCTATGGCTATGGCAGCCGGGAGGAGGCCGCGCAGTGCGGGGCGGACTATGTGGTGGACAGCGTGGAAGCCTTGGGCGATTTTCTGCTGAAGTGAGCTTTTTCCGTTTCCTATGAAAAAAGATCTTTTTGGAGAAGGAAATTTGTTAGTTTAGACAAACGATTTCCCTTGACTTTTTCTTTCCCATCCCGTACAATACAATCAAAGGAAATGCCGAATGGCATTTTCTTTTGGACGGTAGTTAGTCTTTTCTAACTTATGCACATGTTTTTGAGAAAGGATCGTTATGAAAAAAATCGCTGTTGTATACTGGAGCGGCACGGGCAATACCGAGGCCATGGCCAACGCCATCGCCGCAGGCGCGCAGGAAGCAGGCGCTCTGGCCGAGCTGTTCACCCCCGCCTCCTTCAATGCCTCGATGATCGGCGGCTATGACGCGCTGGCCTTCGGCTGCTCGGCACAAGGCGCCGAAACGCTGGAGGAATATGAGTTCCAGCCCATGTGGGAAACCTGCGAAGGCGCTTTGTCCAACAAGCCTGTGGCTCTGTTCGGCTCTTATGACTGGGGCGACGGCGAATGGCTGCGCATCTGGGCGGCCAACAGCGAGGCCGCCGGAGTGAATCTGGTGGACACCCTCAAGGTCAACAACACCCCTGACGACGAGGGCGTGGCCCTGTGCAAGGCGCTGGGCGCCAAGCTGGCTCAATAAGACACTCTCTTTTCTGTTAGGCTCCTTTTATATTTGCATCCCGCAAACAGCCCTCCCCTGCAAGACGCAGAGGAGGGTTGTTTGTCTTTTCCCGAAAAAGTGTAACAAATCCGTCACAAATCCCACTTGATTCTGTTCCAAAAAAAGGTATACTAAAATAAAAGCACACTTTTTCGGAGAGGAGGAGACCTGTTGGACAAGCAGCAAAACTGTGCCATCACCCGGCAAGACCGTCCCGGTGCATCCCGCATCCGGCGGCTGTATACCATTCGGCTGATCCTGCGGATCGCGGTCTTTCTCCTGTGCGCCATCATTTATTTTTTCCGGCGGGAGCTGCTGGATATCCTCCACGGATGGAACTTTTTCCGCGGGTTTTCTCCCCTGCATATCCTTTGGTTTGTATGGATGCTGGACATGCTGTGGCAGCTTTTCCCCGTCCGGGAGGAGATCGCCCTCGGCTCGCAAAAGCTGTTCAAGTTTCGCTTTCAGCCCATCAAGGAGGCCATCAATTACCCCGCTCTGAGGGATTATATCATCAAGACCACCCGTGCGGCCTACAAGGTATTTCTCCTGTGGGCGGCCTTTATCGCCGGTCTGGTGGTGCTCTTTGTCAAGGGCATTCTCGGCTCGGGAGAGCTGTTTATGATCACCGTCCTGTTTTATGTGTGCGACCTGATCTGTGTGCTGGTGTGGTGCCCCTTCCGCCTGATCATGAAAAACCGCTGCTGCACCACCTGCCGGATCTTTAACTGGGATCATCTGATGATGTTCACCCCCATGCTGCTGGTCAAGGGTTTTTATTCCATCAGTCTGCTGCTCATGTCCATCGCCGTGTGGCTGGTGTGGGAGCTGTGCGTGATGATGTATCCCGAGCGGTTCTGGGAACGCTCCAACGACGCTCTCACCTGTGCCAACTGCACCGACAAGCTGTGCACCCAATACTGTCAAAAGCTGCGTCCGGCAAAGAAGGCATAAAAGGCCGCCCCCTGGGGCGTGCTCCGGAAAGGAATAAAAATAACCATCCCCCGGCGTAGCCGGGGGATGGTTATTTTCTTTTTACCTTCCCTGTTCCCTCAGGGCGGCAAAGGCCTCGCCTGCGATCTCCACCGTCTCGGCGATGTCCTCGTCGGTGAGGGAAGCGTTGACAAAGTGGTTGTGGTGGCTGGTGAAGAAAATGCCCCGCTTCTGACATTCGGCGATCCACGCCTGATGGAGCATCAGGCTGGGGTCATCGGCCAGACGCAGATAAAACAGCGACGGGATGCCCGAGATATGCAGGTCATAGCCGTACTTTTTTGACTGCTCCTTCAGACCGTCGGCCAGCTTTTGCCCCTTGTCGATGAGGAGCTGGGGGCAGTTGAGCCGCTTCATCTTTTCGATGCAGGCGATGCCGGCGGCAAAGGGCACGGCGGACAGCCAGTACGAACCGGTGACGCTCAGACCGGAGACAGCGTTTTTCAAAAAGTCCTTGCCGCACAGAGCGGAGACGTTATAGCCATTGGCCAGCGCCTTGCAGAAGCAGATCAGATCGGCCTCAAAGCCGAAATAGTGGTCGCTGCCCGCGATGTCCATGCGGAAGCCGGCGCGGACGTCGTCGATGATGAGGACGGTGCCGTTGTCGTCGCACAGCTTGCGCACCTTCTGCCAGAAGCCAGGCTTTGGGAAGGTATTGTCGGCAAAGTTGCCGTGCATATAGGGCTGGGCGATGACCGCCGCGATCTCCCCCTTGTGCTCGGCAAAGGTCTGCTCGATCTGAGCCTCGTTGTTCCAATCCAGATAGATGTTGTTCCAGACCTCCTCCTCCAGCACGCCGGCGTTGTCCAGCTTTTGACACCAGGGGGAAATGCCGTGATAATAGCCCTTAAAGAAGATCAGCTTTTTCCGGTGGGTATAGGCGCGGGCGGTGCGGACGGCGATGGAGGTGACGTCGTTGCCGTTTTTGGCAAAGAATGCCCAGTCTGCGCTGGCCACCGTGTCCACCAGCAGCTCGGCAAAGTCGATCATCACGGTGGAGGGAGCGGTGGTGCAGTCGCCCTTTTCCCGCTGCTTGCGGGCGGCCTCGTCCACGTCCGGGTCGTTATAGCCCAGAATGTTGGGGCCGTAGGCGCACATATAGTCGATGTAGCGGTTGCCGTCGATGTCCCAGAAATAGCTGCCCTGCGCCCGATCGGAAAACTGCGGATAGGCGGACACGGGGATAAAGCAGCCCTCGGCGGGGCCGAGATGGCCGTACACGCCGGAGGGGATCACCTTTGCCGCACGGGCAAACTGTTCCCGGCTTTTGGTATGGTCTAAGATCGGATGTGCCATCGTTCGTACCTCCTTATGCCAGATACATGCTGACTCTGTCCAGAATGCGGTTGACGTTGTCGATCTGACTGATCATGCCGCCCATGCGCACCTGACCGGTGCCCACACAGGTGACGGCGTTGACCTTGCCGTCAAACAGCGCCCGAGCCAGACGCATATCGCAAAATTCCATCACGGAGAAATAGTCGTCGGTGTCTTCATAAACAGGGGTGAGCACGTGGTTTTTGGCCTGCAGATAGGCGGCGGGGCCGCCGGCGATGGCCACGCGGATCTTGCCGTCCACGATGTAAGAGGCCGACACCTGACCCACGGGATCCTCGTTGGCGATCTGCGCCACGGCGCCCACGATCAGGTGGAACATCAGCCGGGTGCTGGTGTCAAAAAAGCGATCGTCCTTGAGATCGTCCTCCGACGGGCGGAGATAGCGGGTGAGCAGGTCGGTCAGCTTGGTAAAAGCGCCGGTGAGAAAGCCGATCTTGGTAAAGCCCTTCACGGGGATGGGGGTGGCCTTGCCGTCGATGATGGCATTGAACTTTTCACAGGAGGCCACGGGGATCTTTACCATGCAGTTGTCCACGCCTTCCTCCATGCGGCAGGATCCGTGTTCAAAAAACAGCGTCCCTGCGGGGCCGCCCTTGACGGTAAAGCCCACGCTGACGTTTTGATTGCGGATATAGGCCTGGGCTTCGGGGCTGATCCGGCACAGCTCGGGCAGCGTACCCAGCACGGCAAAGAGGTTGATATAGGCCAGAGTTCTCTGATCCATGCACATAATCTCCTTTGCATCAGATTTTCACGGAAAATACTTCTAATTCTGGATGTTCTTTTATTGTACTCCCTTTTTCCCCGGAATGCAAGGCACTTGTGCTTTGTCCACAGATTTGTTACAATGAGGAAAAAAGGAAGGGACGGACGAGTATGGAATATACCTTTGGTTTCATCGGAACGGGCAATATGGGCGGTGCGCTGGCGCGGGCGATCCGCCGGGGCGCGGAGGCCGGGCGGATGGTGCTTCACAACCGGACGGCGCAAAAGGCGGAGGCACTGGCCCGGGAGCTCTCGTGCACTGCGGGCACGCTGGCGCAGGCGGCAGAGCAGGATTATGTTTTTCTGGGGGTCAAGCCCCATCAGGCAAAGGACGTTCTGGCCCAGACCTTTCCCTCCATGCAAAAGGGCGCGGTGCTGGTGTCCATGGCGGCGGGGCTGACGCTGGAACAGCTGGCGGGCATGACGTCGCCTGATACGGCCATTGTCCGCATCCTGCCCAACACGCCGGTCTCGGTGGGAAAGGGCATCGTGCTGTGGAGCCGCAACGCCTGCGTCACCGACGAGCGCCTCGGCGCCCTTCTGTCCGCCCTCGACCCCTGCGGCGTATGCTATCCCATCGAAGAGCGGCTGATGGAGGTGGGCTCCGCCCTGTGCGGGTGCAGCCCCGCCTTTACCGATCTGTATATCGAGGCCCTTTCCGACGGAGCGGTGGCCTGCGGATTTCCCCGGAAGGAGGCGCTTTTCCTCGCCGCAAAGGCGGTAGAGGGCGCGGCGGCGCTGTGCGTTCAGGACGGCCGTCACCCGGGCGCTCTCAAGGACAGCGTCTGTTCCCCCGGGGGCAGCACCATTCAGGGCGTGCGCACCCTGGAGAAAAACGGCTTTCGCTCGGCAGTCATCGAGGCGATCATCGCCGCAGACGAAAAGGGAAAAACACTGGGAAAATAATAGCCGAAACAAAATCGCCTGCCATAAGGCAGGCGATTTTTTTGTTATTTCTGTTCTTTCTTTTTCCGATTGCGCTCGTACACCAGCCGCAATCCTTCGAGGACAAGATCGGGAACGTAGCGCATCTCGGTTTTGCAGAAGGGCAAAACCAGCTCGGCCAGCTGACCGGTGATCACCACATGGAGATCAGACTGCTCCCGCTCGGTGCGCAGACGCTCCAGCAGGCCGTCGATCATGGCGGCGGAGCCGCAGATGACGCCGTTGTTCATGGCCTCCACCGTGTTGCCGCCCAGCAGGGTTTTGGGCGCGTCCAGCGAGATGGCGGGCAGCCCTCCCGCCAGATGGGAGAGGGCGTCGGCGCCCAGCTTGACCCCCGGACAGATCAGCGCGCCGCGAAGGGTGCCCTTTTCGTCCAGATAGGTCAGAGTGGTGGCAGTTTCCAGCGCGATGACCGCCAGAGGCGGCTTGCACAGCTCCTGGGCGACGATGCAGCAGGCTGCGATGTCTCCGCCCAGCTCGGCGGCGTTTTCCGCCCGCACCTTGAGCCCTGTCTTGACGCCGGGGCCGAGGATGAGGGGGCGCACGCCGCACACCCGCTCCACCGCCCGGGAAAAGATGGGATCCAGCGGACGGGAGACCGAGCTGAGCACAGCTCCCTCCATCTGGGGCTCGACGCCGTTGAGGCGGTAGAGGGAGCGCAGCAGGATGGCATATTCGTCCACCGTTCTGCCCCGGGCGGAGGCAAGCTCCCCCCGGAACACCGGCTTTTCCCCGTCAAAAACGCCCAGCGTGATGACGCTGACGCCGATATCCGCCGTCAGAATCATTTTGTCCACTTCCAGTCGCGGATCTCAGGCAGATCCTGACCGTATTCCGAGATATACTGCTTGTGCTCCACCAGCTTGTCCCGCATGAGCTGCAGCAGGAACGAACCCCGGTTGCCCAGCTGGGGCAGGCTCTTGACCACGTCCATCACCAGATGGAAGCGGTCGATGGAGTTTTGCACGCGCATGTCGAAGGGGGTGGTGATGGTGCCCTCTTCCTCATAGCCGCGCACCAGCATGTTCTTGTTGTGACGGTGATAGGTCAGCTCGTGCACCAGCTTGGGATAGCCGTGGAAGGCAAAGACGATGGGCTTGTCACGGGTGAACAGGCTGTCATAGTCCACGTCGCTCAGGCCGTGAGGATGGGCGTAGTCGGGCTCCAGCTTCATCAGATCGACCACGTTGACCACGCGTACCCGGATCTCGGGCAGATACTGCCGGAGGATGGTGACCGCGGCCAGCGTTTCCAGCGTGGGCGTGTCGCCGCAGCAGGCCATCACCACGTCGGGCTCCTGACCCTCGTCGTTGGAGGCCCACTGCCAGATGCCGATGCCCTGGGTGCAGTGCTTGATGGCCTGATCCATGGTCAGCCACTGGGGACGGGGATGCTTGGAGGTGACCATCACGTTGACGTAGTTCTTGCTGCGGATGCAGTGGTCGAAGACCGAAAGCAGGCAGTTGGCATCGGGGGGCAGATAAAGCCGCACCACGTCAGCCTTTTTGTTGGAAACGTGATCCAAAAAGCCGGGGTCCTGATGGGTAAAGCCGTTGTGGTCCTGCTGCCATACGGTGGAAGCCATGATCAGGTTAAGGGATGCGATCTCTTCCCTCCACGGAAGCTGATTGCAGACCTTCAGCCATTTCGCGTGCTGTGCCGCCAT
>CADBTM010000132.1 GCA_902797555.1 Oscillospiraceae bacterium | reverse complement strand
GATCTATTGCGGAGCGGCGCTGCTCTCAATCCCTGCGACCCGAGCACTGTATTTTCTTCGGGAAAGGCTGGAGTCAAACGGGCTTCTTGCCCTTTCCGCTATTTTGTTTTGCGGGCAGGAGTTGCGCGTGTTCGCTCGCTTTTTTGTTGTCAATGAGCTGAACGCCTCGGGAGAGTTGGGCAACCGGCTATTGCTGTGCTCCGTGCTCGTGCTGATGCAATATTGTAACAGTCGGGAATTGGAGACGACGGCCTGGCTGATGTTTCCGTGGATCGCCGCAGCCTTTGTGCTCAGCTTTTGTCTGACAGCGCCTCAGGCCGACTGGCGAAGTCTATTGCCGCTTGTCAGGACAGGTCCCGAATGGATGTATTCCGCATTGCACATGGGATTTGCCGTCATGCTCCCTGCGGTGTTTCCGATCTGCGTTTCCTCAAAAGAAGACTTTCTCGGGTGGAAGTCCTATTCCCTCGGGGCGTGTCTTGGATTGTTGGCGCTGGCAGGTATGGCCATGCGCAATCTGCTTGTACTGGGGGATCCCACAATGCGGTTGTTTCGCTATCCGTCCTATGCCGCGGCAAATGCCTTTCATCACGGAGAGGTGCTGATCCTGTGCATCTATGTTTTGGCACACATTCTGCGATCCTGTGTGCTTTTGCAATTTGCACAGCATGTGCTGACCAAAGTGCTCCCTGCAGGAAGGCGCTTGCTTCCGTGGATATTGACTGTCGCAAGCTTTGCTGTATCCCTTTTCCCGTGCATGGATCATAAATACGCTTCAATTCTTGCTGGAGCTCTTATTGTTCCGGCGATCCTCCTGCCGAAGAAAAAGCAGGCATAAATAATCACCTCCACGCGTATGCTTGGGAAGAAATGGAGGCGTGAATATGAAAATACCGATTTTTCGCGGCTGTGGAACTGCCTTGGTCACTCCCTTTGATTCCTCTGGAAATGTGGACGATCCGGCATTTGTTCGCTTGATCGAGCGCCAGATCGGTGCAGGCGTTCAAGCGCTTATCGTTGGGGCTACGACGGGAGAGAGTGCAGCGCTTTCCGACGAGGAATGGCGACACTTACTCGAGCTGACTCTGCGCATTGCCGCAGGCCGCGTTCCAGTGATCGCCGGTGCGGGAAAAAACGATACCGCCCATACCCTGCGGCTGTGTGCCGCTGCCGATGCGCTTGGCGCACAGGGAGTTTTGCTGGTGACGCCCTACTACAACAAGACCACCCAGGCAGGCTTGATCCGCCACTATCTGGAGATCGCAGACCGCTGCGCCCTGCCCATCCTGCTGTATAACGTGCCGTCCCGCACCGGGATGAGCTTTACCGCCGAAACGTATGCCACGTTGGCAAAGCATCCGCGCATCTTCGGCGTCAAGGAGGCCTCCGGTGACTTTGGACTGATCCTCAAAACAAAACGTCTGTGTCCACCGGATTTTGCCATATACAGCGGCAATGACGATCAAATCGTCCCGATCCTTTCCTTGGGCGGGGTAGGGGTCATATCCACCGCATCCAATGTGGTGCCGCAAAAGGTGTGCGCGATATGCGAAGCATGGCAGAACGGTCAAAACACCGAGGCTGCAGATTATCAGATCCGCCTGCAGCCACTGATCCAAGCCTTGTTTCGTGAGGTCAACCCCATTCCAGTCAAAGCAGCCTTGCAATGGATGGGTCTGATTCAAGGAACTCTGCGGCTCCCGCTGGTACATATCGGTCCTTCCGCCGAAAAGGAGCTTCGCGCCGCCATGTCCGAATGGAATCTGCTCTAACCACTGGATTTTTGCGTTCGGCTGTGCTATGATAAAAAAAACAGACGTCCACGGGCGTCAGGATCAGGAGGAGCGTATGCAGAAAAAGATCAATACGGAAAAAGCCCCCGGCGCCATCGGGCCCTATTCTCAGGCGGTGGAGATCGACTCTTTGGTATACACCTCGGGACAGCTGGGCATCGATCCCGCCACAGGTGCGCTGGCGGAAGGCGTTGAAGCGCAGGCAAAGCAGTCTCTGGAAAACGTCAAGGCGATTTTGGAGCAGGCCGGCCTGACCATGGATCATGTGGTCAAAACCTTGGTTTTCCTCAAGGATATGGGCGACTTTGCAGCGGTCAACGGGATCTATTCCCAATATTTCCACGGAGAGGTGCTTCCCGCACGCTCCTGTGTCGCCGTAGCAGGACTGCCCAAGGGCGGCCTTGTTGAGATCGAGGTCATCGCAAAGAAATAATTACCTCAAAAAAAGAACTGCCG
>CADBTM010000131.1 GCA_902797555.1 Oscillospiraceae bacterium | reverse complement strand
TGGAAGACGGAGGGGAGCTGCTCGGCTGCGATCTTGTACATGTTGGGGATCATCAGCAGCAGACCCTGAGACGCGGTGTAGGTGGTGGTCAGAGTACCGGTGCCCAGGCTGCCGTGAACGGCGCCGGCTGCACCAGCCTCAGACTGCATCTCGACCACTTTCACGCGGTTGCCGAAGATGTTTTTCAGACCGTTGGCGGACCACTGATCAACGAAGTCTGCCATCGGGCTGGAGGGAGTGATGGGGTAGATGGCCGCTACCTCGGTGAACGCATAGGATACGTGCGCCGCGGCGTTGTTGCCATCCATGGATTTCTTTTTTCTTGCCATAAATGGATTTCCTCCTTTTATATTTGCAATGGTTTACATTCCCTATTAAACCATCCTTTATTCTAGCAGGAAATGCCGCAGATGTAAACCTTTTTTCGCATATTTTGAAAAGAATTTTCTTCATTTTTTGTTTTTTATAAAAAATCTTAGAATCTCAGGCATTTGTGCGCAGTATGCTTGTGCTTTTTTCTCAGATTTGATATACTGAATACAAACAACCGATACAAAAAGTGGGAAGGCGGGATACCTGTGGTAGCAAATATTCGATCCTGTGGCATCGCGGGCATTCAGGGCGTATCTGTAATCTGTCAATGCGACCTCAGCGGAGGATTGCCTCAATTTGATGTGGTGGGTCTGCCGGACGCGTCGGTCAAGGAATCCCGGGATCGGGTGCGTTCCGCCATCAAAAACTGCGGTTTTGAGTTTCCGCAGAGGAGGATTACCGTCAATCTTGCTCCTGCCGATCTGAAAAAGGAAGGGCCGGTTTACGATCTTCCCATCCTCATCGGTCTTCTGTGTGCTTCCGGTCAGCTCACCCAGCCACCGGAGGACGCCTGCTTTTTGGGAGAGCTCAGTCTGGAGGGCAAGCTTCGTCCCGCCGTGGGTGTGCTTCCCATGGCCATCGCGGCGCAGGAGGCGGGCTGCAAGGTGATCTACGTCCCGGAGGAAAACGCCTCCGAAGCCAGTGTGTGCAGAGGGCTGACCGTGTATCCCGTGGAGGACGTCCTGCAGCTTGCCCGCCATCTGGAGGGGTTTGCGCCCATTGTTCCCCAAAAGCCATATGAGTTTGAAACCTTCCGTCCGGAGGGGCTGGACTTTTCCGACGTGATGGGTCAGGAATCGGTGAAGCGGGCGTTGGAGATCGCCGCCGCCGGCTCCCATCATGTTTTGATGATCGGCCCTCCGGGCAGCGGCAAAAGCATGCTGGCAAAGCGCCTCCCGTCCATCCTGCCCGATATGACACTGGAAGAGTCGCTGGAGAGCAGCAAGGTCTATTCGGTGGCGGGGATGCTGGAAAAGAGCGCTCCCATGCTGCGCGCCCGCCCCTTCCGCAGTCCGCATCATACCGTTTCTCCCATCAGCATGGCAGGGGGAGGGAGCGTCAGACCGCGCCCAGGTGAGATATCTCTCGCCCACAACGGCGTGCTGTTTCTCGATGAGCTTCCCGAGTTTCGCCGGGACACCATCGAGGTGCTGCGTCAGCCGCTGGAGGACGGGCAGGTGACCGTTTCCCGCATCACGGGGAGCTGTACCTATCCCAGCCGGTTTATGCTGGTGTGCGCCATGAACCCCTGCAAATGCGGCTATTTCGGCCATCCCTCCGGGCGGTGCACCTGCTCGGAGCAGAGCATCCGCCTGTATCGAAAAAAGATTTCCGGCCCCATGCTCGACCGGATCGACCTGCATATCAACGTGCCCAGCGTCGCCTATGAACAGCTCAAAGATCGCACACCTGCCGAAAGCTCGGCCGCCATCCGTCAGCGGGTGAACGAGGCCAGAGACCGGCAAATGCGGCGGTATCAGGGAACGGGGATCTTTTGCAACGCCCAGCTTTTGCCCGGGATGATGCGGGAGGCCTGTCCGCTGACGGCCAACGCACAGGGATTGATGGGCAGCGTTTTTGACGCACTTGGGCTTTCCGCCCGGTCATATGATCGCATCCTCAAGGTCGCGCGCACCATCGCCGATCTGGAAGGGAAGGACGTCATCGAAGAAAAGCACGTTGCGGAGGCCATCCAATACCGTTCTCTGGATCGAAATGCGCTGATTTGATACGCGTCGTTCGACCGTTTTCGACGGAATATTACAAACTGTTTTCACATTTGCCATCCCTCAAAAGTGTGGAAAACCCTGTGGATAATGTGGAAAACCCATGCAGAATCCCAACTTTTTTGTACCAAAACCGGGAAAAAACGGGAAAATGTCAGGCAAAAATCTTAAAATTTCTGAATTTTTTTCAACGCAGAGTTTTTTCGCCTTTACAATTGAGCGCGGGCAAGAAAAAGAAAGCTCGTACAGCAAAGCAAAGTCATGCGATTTCGCATGGCTTTGTTTTTTTCTGACGGCGCAGAGCCTTCAAATATCTTTTTTGTAAAAAAATGGTGAAAAATGTATTGAACTATTTATCATTATATTGTATCATTATATAAATATATCACAACGTAAATCATTCCAGAAGGATTCTGACAGACGAAAGGCGGCAAAAAGAATGAAAAAGACAATGAAAAGAAGAGTTTCCCTCATCCTCGCGATTCTCATGGCGATGACTTTGACATTCCCAACCTATGCAGAGGGGAGAGCATTGTGGAAACCTCCCGTTTTGCGCGCCGATGTTCCCACGGCTGCTGCGCGGTTTGTCAGCACAGATACGCTGGAGGATGGAAAGGAATACCTGATCGTCCGCTACGTTACTGCTGCGAGAGATGGAGTTGAAGCACTGAAGCAGGGAACCGGCGGACTGGAAGTCGGCAGTGTGGATATCCAAAGCGAAAACTCTGTCTTTTATGTAGATCATGAAAACAACGACGCCGGTTTGATCTGGACAGCGTATGCCAATGGAGAGGGGTTCCAGTTGAAAAACGGAGAGAACTATTTTCGCATAAAGAGCAGCAGCGGAGTCGTTTCTCTCGTCGCGGATACCTCCACAAAAAACAGCATCTGGCATCTGACCGGCCGTGTCCTGAAAATGACTTTAAACAGCAGTGTCGAATACTGTTTGAGCTATAGCAACAGCAACGGATTTTACGCGCAGAAGAATGGCGATTCAAAGATCCTGCTTTTCGTGAAAACCTCGCAGCCCTCTGTGCAGGAGACCGCTTCCTCGGTTGCGGTTTCGCCCAAGACGCTCAGCCTGCAGGCGGGCGGCTCATCTGCATTGACTGCCACTGTCCTGCCGGAAAGCATCTCCGACCGTTCTGTGACGTGGAATACCTCCAATCCCGGCGTGGCAACCGTAAGCGCAGAAGGACTTGTCACCGCGGTGAGTGCCGGTACCGCCACGATCACAGCAGAATCCAACCTGACTGCAGGAGTGCAGGATACCTGCACCGTGACCGTCACAGCTGTCCCTGGGGAGGAAACGGTGTATTATCTGAACATTGTGCCGCAAGGGATTTCTTCCGATGGGGATGTGTATGCGGAGGCCGAGCCGGGCGCAGACGTCACGGCGGACATCTACCTCTCCGCCAGCAGGGAGGGCAGCAGACTGCAGGCCGCCGATCTTCGCTTTTCCGCCGACGCAGGGCTGACGTGGAAATCAGCCTCGTCTGCCATTCCCTGGCCGGAGACCGATGTCACCTCCGGAAGGATCGCCTTTTTGGGCAAAACAGGGGAGGCGTGCCCCGCCATTCCGAAGCAAACCTCTGACCCGGCTTCCGGCCTGAAGATCGCCTCTGTTACCTATACGATGACCGAGGACGCAGCATACAATGTTCCTTTCAATCTGTATTTTGCTTCCGGAACAGAAATTAGCTCGGACGCCGGCGCACTTTCCGCCGCGATTTCTTCCATGACAGAAAACGGTCAAGCGGGCTTTGAGACACTGAAAACCCTGACCGTCACCTTCCGGGAAAACATTCCCGAGGGCACAAGCGCCCTGCAATCCGTCCAGTACAACACAGCGACCGCGCTGCAAACCAACGCCTTTACCCGCGCCGGATACGCTTTCGCCGGGTGGAATACCGCCTCCGACGGCTCTGGAACGGCCTATACCGACGGCCAGTGCGTGACCTGCAAAGCAGATCTTGAGCTGTTTGCCCAGTGGACCGCCAACACCTATGTGGTCCATTTCCTGGGAAATGGCAGCGATTCCGGTACGATGGAGGATCAGACCTTCCGATACGATGAGGAACAGACCCTGCGGAAAAACACGTTTGCCAGAACCGGGTACACCTTCCATGGCTGGGCAACGGATCCCAACGCTGCGGCGGCCGATTATACCGACGAACAGTCCGTCAAAAACCTGGCAGAATCGGGAGAGGTCACCCTGTACGCCGTGTGGTCACTGGATTCTTACATTGTCCAGTTTGATATGCAGGGTCATGGCGAACAGATCGCGGCACAGCAGATCGAGAGGAACCAGTCTGCCCTGCGCCCGGAGGATCCCACAGACGAAGCCTATGATTTCGGAGGCTGGTACATAGAGTCAGCCTGTGAAAATGAATATGACTTTGCCCAGCCTGTCACGGGCGATCTCACACTGTTTGCCAAGTGGACGAAAAAGACCTATACGGTGACTTTCGATCCGGACAACGGTGAGGCCGTCACGCAGGAGACTGTTGCTCACGGGGATCCGCTGGCGCAGCCGGAGGATCCTGCCAAGCCGGGCTATACCTTCCTTGGATGGTACAACGGAGAGAGCGCCTATGATTTCTCCGCGCCTGTCACGGGAACGCTGGCGCTCAAGGCAAAATGGCAGGCGACACCGTACACTGTCGAGTTTGACAGCGACGGCGGCACAGCCGTTTCGTCCATGAGCTATACCATCGAAAGCACAGGAACGCTTCCCGCAACGGAAAAGAGCAACTATACCTTCCTGGGATGGAAGGTTACTTCCGCCGGCGGAAACTGGACACAGGACGAGAATATCTCCGCCGGGACGAGCCTTACGGGACGGTATGGAGATGTGACGCTGACGGCGCAGTGGAGCTTTGCGCTGACCATCCGTGTGGAGGATTACCGGTATGCACGTACCGGCGACGTGATGATCTGCATTGCCGACACGCTGAACGACAGCGGCAAGGTCTTTACCTTCAATGGGCGGCCCATGTATTACACCACCTGCGCGGACTATATCGACGGTCTGTCCGCTTCCGGCGTTTATGTGTATCTGATCGACGGCAGTTATGTGAACAACGGACAGCTCACCGCCGAAGGTCAGGCACGGATCGGTGTTACGGCGGCTTCTCGGGACAGCGTCACCTATACGGCCAACGGCGATGTAAACGGAGACGGAAAGGTGACGATCTCCGATGCAAACGCAGTGTATCAGATGCTCAACAGCAGCGAGAAGGGCAACGTTTATACCTATGAACAGCTGAGCATCCTGTGCCGTCTGATGGCGGATGTGTCTACGGCAAAAGCCGGCGCCACTCTCCGCGGCTCGATCGCCGATGTGGAGGCGATCATGGAGCTCATCCGCGCCGACTATGCGGGAAATTGATAAGATTTGAAAAGAAGGGAGCGGGATCGGTATGAAGCACATCCGACTTTTGCTCTGTTTGTGCCTTGCGCTTGCTGCAGGGCTCGCAATGTCGGTGCCGTCGGCAGCGGAAGAGCAGGATGTTTTTCTCTTTGAAACCATTTGGACAGATGAACAGGGAAGACAGGTTTCTTCATCCGCCCATCTGCAAACGGGAGAGATTCTGCAGGCGGAGATCCGTGTGCAGCGGACAGACCTGGGCTTTTGCCGATACGGGATCTACGGTATGGAGATCACCTTTACCACCCAGGGCTTGCGTTATCTGGGAGATGGAGAGATCGATCCGTCCGTTCCGGCGACGCTCAGTGAAACGCAATACACGGACAAACGCCTGATCAGCTTGATCTATTACGATATGTCCCGGGAAGGCGTGTGGATCGACAATCCGGTTTCACTTTGCACATTTCAATGCGTGGTGGAAGATGGAGAGCGTGCAGACTGGCGGTTGACCACCGCGCTGGTTTATTCCACCGGCCAGGTGAAGGATCTGCCGCAAGAGAGCTATTACGAATTGCACCTCGACCCCATGGAAGGCACGATACAGGGGAATGACCCCGGTGGAGTCTATTTGTCCGGAACAGAGATCGTCCTGCCCGCTGCTGCGCGAAAGGGATATGCGTTTCAAGGGTGGAGCGATGGGACAGACCTCTGGGCTGCGGGCAGCGTATATCGTGTGGAGCGTTCCGTTACCCTGACCGCACAATGGAAAGCACAGAGCAGCGGAGGCGGATCGGGAGGCGGGGCAGTTGTCGTTCCGCCGGAAGTGCAGCCGCCGAATGAACTGGTGATTCCCGTGCCGCCCTCTCTGCCGGCAGAATCGCCGATTCATGGGTTAAACTTGGAACAGCATGTCGCCTATATGGTGGGCTATCCCGACGGACGATTCGGCGTTATGGATCCGCTGACGCGGGCGGAGGCGGTGACCGTTCTGTACCGGCTTTTGCTGCCTGAACGGCGTGACGAGATATTTACCACGCAAGCTCCATGGACCGACGTGCCCGCGGGAGCATGGTATCGCAAGGCGGTGGCTTCCATGGGCAACGGCAGCTATGTCACCGGCTATCCCGACGGCACCTTCGCCCCGATGCAGCCCATTCGCCGTGCTGAGTTTATCGCTATTTTGGCGCGCTTTACCCAACAGACGGAGGATGAGACCACCTTTTCTGATGTTCCCCACGGACATTGGGCATACCGCGCCGTTGCCACCGCGGAAAAGATGGGGTGGATCGTGGGAGACGGCACAGGACGATTCCGTCCGGACGATCTCATCACAAGGGCGGAGGCGGTAACCATCCTAAACCGTATGCTCAACCGAGGCATTTCTCATGAGGTGATCCCTGCATATCACGCAGTCTTTTCAGACAATCTGGATCCAGACAAGTGGTATTATTACGAGATCCTTGAGGCCACCACTTCCCATACGCACGAGGGAGATCGTGGCAGCGAATGCTGGCTGGGCGAGCTGGAATAATCCTACGACGTGGATTATTACGAACGCCCGTAGAATACGATTGTTTTCTATCCAATATATTTGTATAATGGAATTGAGGAAAACACCGAAGGTGATCACACTGCAGAAAGGATACGATTATGAACGCTTACGGAAGAAGACCCTCTGCCTATGAACGTTCCATGCGACTGTTCCTCAGCGAGAGCGAGCACCAGTTGTTTCTGGAGAAAGACAAGGAAGACAATGAGCCCTCCACTCGCACCGTCGGTCTGACCTTGCTGGTGTGCTGTGTTCTGCTTCTCGTGGTCACTTTTTCCGGCGGCGGTCTGCTGCTCGCTGTCGGATGCTGTGTCGCTCTCATTTTTGCCGTCTGGTTCGTCCACGGCTTGCGCATCAAGGCGAGAATCAAAAAAGAGGAACAAAGGCGGAACAATGAGAAATGAGTTGCTGTACGCGCACCCTTTCGGGTGTGCTGCAGGGGGATACCGCGGCTTTCATTTTCATCTATTTCAAAAAAACAGCCTACCCATAGGGCAGGCTGTTTTTGCATATAATATAAATGTCACAGATATCGACCGGTGACGCTATGTTTATTGTTTTTGATCTCTTCTGGCGTCCCACATGCGACGATCATGCCGCCGTTCCTGCCGCCGCCCGGCCCCATATCCACGATATAATCGGCGGAGCGGATCACGTCCAGATCATGCTCGATGACGATCACCGTCGCGCCCTGATCGATCAGATGCTGAAATACATCCATCAACGTCTTCACGTCCAGCGGATGCAGACCGATGGTAGGCTCGTCAAAGACGAATACCGTATCCGACTGACCCTTTCCCATTTCGCTGGCCAGCTTGAGCCGCTGCGCCTCGCCGCCGGAAAGACCGGGCGTTTCCTCGCCGAGCGTAAGGTAGTCCAGCCCTAAATCATGGAGCACCTGCAGACGACCCTGAACGGCTTTGAGATCTCCGCACTCTTTCCTTGCTTCGTCAACGCTGTAAGACATCAGCTTCGGCAGGGAAACTCCGTCTCCATTTTTTTTGATACGCTTGATGCTCCAAGCATCTTTTCCGTAGCGCGAACCGCCGCAATCGGGGCAGGGAATGTCCACATCCGGCAAAAATTGCACGTCCAGACTGATCTGCCCCGTGCCGTCGCAAGTGGGGCATCGGAGAGAGCCGGTGTTGTAGGAAAAGTCACCGGCCTTAAAACCTTTTGCCTT
>CADBTM010000130.1 GCA_902797555.1 Oscillospiraceae bacterium | reverse complement strand
CTTCATCAGCTCGGGAGAGAGCTCGTGTCCGATTGCGTTTTTCACAGCGACTCGACCTCCTCTTTGGTGATGATGCCGGAAACCAGCGCCAGCTCGATGACGCGCTGGGCGCGGATCACGACGGGCTTATCCACCATCTTGCCGTTCAGGCTGATAACGCCGGAGCCTCTGGCCTCGGCCTCCTTGATGGCGGCGACGATCTTTTTCGCCTTGTCAATGTCCTTCTGGGTGGGATTGAACACCGAGTGAACGGGAGCGATCTGGCGGGGATTGATGACCGATTTGCCGTCAAAGCCCAGATCCTTGATGAGCCGTGCCTCGTACAAAAGCTGCGCCTCGTTGTTCACATCGGAATAGACGGTGTCCAGCGCGTCGATGCCGGCGGCACGGGCGGCCAGGACGATGGTCTGGCGGGCGAGCTGCAGCTCGGCGCCGCTGAGGGTGCGCTGGCATTTCATGTTGGCGCAGAAGTCCTCGGCGCCCAGAGCGATACCGATCAGACGCTTGGAGGAGGTGGCGATGGCATAGGCGTTGATGACGCCGAGGGCGCCCTCGATGGCGGCCATCATCAGGGTGGTGCCAACGGGGATACCGTGCTTGATCTCCATCTCTTCAATGACCTTTTCGCACTCGATGATATCCTCGGCGCGCTCGGTCTTGGGCATGCGGAGCACATGGGCGCCGGCGCACACCATGGCCTCGATGTCGGCGCGGCCATAGGGGGTATCCAGCGGGTTGATGCGGACCACCAGCTCGGTGGTGCCGTAATCGATGGTCTTGAGGGCGTTGTAAACCAGCATACGGGCGGCGTCCTTTTCGGCCATGGAGACCGAGTCTTCCAGGTCAAACATCAAGGAGTCGGAGCCATAGATATGAGCGTCACGCATCATGCCGGGGTTGTTGCCCGGGATGAACATCATGGTGCGGCGCAGTCTCTGTTTTTCGTGCATCGTATTCCCCTCCTTATTTCACGGTCCAGCCGTAATCACAGCTGTCACAGGCACGGAGGATGGCAGTCTTGACCCGTGCACGGATGGTGCAGTCCAGCGCGCCCTTGTCGGACGCGGTGACCTTGATCCCATCCACGCCGCACTGGGCGACGGTCTCCTGAATGACCTGACGGATCTGGCGTCCGTAAAGACCCATAACGGTGCTGTCCAGCTGGATCTCTACGCCTTGGGCGCCGGTCTTTTCCACTTCGACCAGGATATCGCCGGACTCAACGGTGCCGGCCATACCTGTTTTGATGAGTTCCATCGTTTCACGCTCCCTAATCGTATCGTATTTTTGGTGGAAAGCAGTAACGCTTTCCCCTATTATTATATAGGCATTTTTCTCCGAAAGCAAGCCGAAAAATAACAAAAAGCAGGTATTTTTGAAAAAAATACCTGCTTTTTTGCGTCCAAAAATACACAAATACATGTATACAATTTCCCCACGAAGCAGGGCTTCATGGGGAAATTGTATATCATTGTATACCTCTTACTTATTCTCCTCCCGTTCCGCCTGCACGATGGCGACGCCGGCGGAGGCGCCGATGCGGGAGGCTCCCGCGGCTATCATGGCCTTTGCCGCGGCATAGTCCCGGATGCCGCCCGAGGCCTTGACGCCCATCTCCGCACCCACCGTCTTGCGCATGAGGGCGATATCCTCCACGGTGGCGCCCCCGGTGGAAAAGCCGGTGGACGTTTTGACATAGTCCGCCCCCGCCCGCTTGGCGATCTGGCAGGCCAGCACCTTTTCCTCGTCGGTGAGCAGACAGGTCTCAATGATGACCTTGAGGATGGCGCTTCCCTCCACGGTGGCGGCCAGCGCCTGGATCTCCTGCTCGATGGCCTTGAGGTTGCCCGACTTCATGGCGCAGACGTTCATCACCATGTCGATCTCCTGTGCGCCCGAGCGCACGGCCTGCAGCGCCTCAAAGACCTTGGTCTCGGTGGTGGTGGCGCCCAGAGGGAAGCCGACGACGGTGCACACCTTTACGCCGGTGTCCTTGAGGTTTTTGACGCAGCGGGGCACGAACCAGGGGTTGACGCACACCGAAGCGAAATGATACTCCGCCGCCTCGGCGCACAGGCGGTCGATCTGCTCGGCGGTGGCGTTCTGCTTGAGCAGGGTATGGTCGATATAAGAAGCAATAGACATAATCAAGATTCCTTTCGGTTGTACTGTTTCGGTTGTATCATCGTTATCATAAGGAAAAACCGCCTTGTTGTCAAGCGTCCGCAGCTCCGGCAGCAGAAAAAAGCCCGCACGGCGGACGCCGTGCGGGCCAGAAAATGTAACGATCAGTTATCAATCCACCTGTGATGGTAATTGCAGTATTCCCTCTCTTGAGTCGTATACGGCAGAGAATACGTATAGGTGCAGGTATCGCATGAGTAGATCTTATCTACCGTGCGCTCCTGAACATCGTGGGTTGCCGAAATGCCATACGGGAGATCCCCGCAGTCGCATTCCCGAACCTCTGGGGTCGAAAGCCACGGTCCGTAATAATAATAACGGAAGCGGATCGTACCTTTTCCGCATCTGTCGCAGTCCTCGGCTCTGGTAAGATCGTCAGGATCTGCTTCGACCTCAGGTCCTTCCTCTTGCATCTCGCGGCCAACATCTTCCAGCGACAAGGGAAGAATCTCCTCCTCAGGAGTCAAAGCTGCAGGTTCTTCACTTGTTTCATTTTCGCCGCCTGCAAACACTAAAACGGAACAGGTGCCCAAGATCATCAGAAGTGCCAAAAAAGTGGAAATCCATTTTTTCATTGTTCAGACTCCTTTCCTATTTTTGTAATCATAATTTTACACTTATTTCTCTTATTTGTCAATGTGTGTTTTAAGGAATAATGCACAAAAAAATCTTTTCTTTTTTATACTCAGTTTCCCTCTTGAAAGCTCGAAAGCGGGAGAGGAATACATCCCGCGCCCGGGAAAGCCGATATCTTATGTGCGATTTGTAAAACCGTTTTGATTTCCCTTGACGGCAAGAAGCAGAAATGGTAAAATAAACTGATTTAATATGAGATCGTATGCGCTTTTGCGCTTACCGAAAGGAAGACTATGTGGACATCGAATCGTTGGCAGGACTATGAGCTGCTGGATTGCGGCGGCGGAGAACGGCTGGAGCGCTGGGGAAAGCAGATCCTCGTGCGGCCCGATCCCCAGGCCATCTGGCAGCGGGCGGGCAGCCCCCTGTGGGACAAGGCGGACGCCGTCTATCACCGCAGCCGCTCGGGCGGCGGCTCGTGGGAGGTGCGTTCTCTCCCCGAGGCGTGGACGGTGCGCTATGAGGATCTGGTGTTCAACGTCAAGCCCATGAGCTTCAAGCACACGGGCGTCTTTCCCGAGCAGGCGGCCAACTGGGACTTTATCCGCAGCCAGATCGAGGGCGCCCATCGCCCCATCAGCGTGCTCAACCTCTTTGCCTATACAGGCGGAGCCACCCTTGCCGCCGCGTCGGCCGGCGCCTCGGTGTGCCATGTGGACGCCGCAAGGGGCATGGTGACGTGGGCAAAGGAAAACGTCCGCTCCTCCGGACTGGACAACAAGCCCATCCGCTATATCGTGGACGACTGCAAAAAGTTCATCCGTCGGGAGATCAACCGGGGACACAAATACGACGCCATCATCATGGATCCCCCCTCCTATGGGCGGGGACCCAACGGAGAGATCTGGCGGTTTGAGGAGGGCATCGGCGAGCTGGTCGAGCTGTGCGCCCAGGTGCTGTCCGACAAGCCTCTGTTCATCATCATCAATTCGTACACCGCGGGCATCTCCCCCTCCGTGCCCGCCTATATCCTCGGCCGTGCCGTGGTGCCCGCCTTCGGCGGAAGAGTGGAGGCCTCCGAGCTGGGGCTGAAATGCCGCTCCACCGGGCTGATGCTGCCCTGCGGACACACCAGCCGCTGGATGGGAGGCGAGCGCTGAATGGCCATCATCGAAACGCGGGATCTGGTGTTTCGCTATGACGACGGCGGTGACAACGCGCTGGACGGCCTGACGGTACACATCGAGGAGGGCTCGTTTACCGCCGTGCTGGGACACAACGGCAGCGGAAAATCCACCTTTGCCAAGCATCTCAACGCCATCCTTCTGCCCTCGGGCGGCAAGGTCTGGGTGGGCGGTCTGGACACGGCGGACGAAAAAAACCTGTTTGACGTGCGCAAAACGGCGGGCATGGTCTTTCAGAACCCCGACAACCAGATCGTCGCCACCGTGGTGGAGGAGGACGTGGCCTTTGCCTGTGAAAACCTGGGTCTGCCCCCGGAGGAGATCCGCAAGCGGGTGGACGACTGCCTTGCGGCGGTGGGCATGAGCGAATATGCCCGCCACGCGCCCCATCTGCTGTCCGGCGGACAAAAGCAGCGTGTGGCCATCGCCGGCGTGCTGGCCATGCAGCCCCGGTGCATCGTCATGGACGAGCCCACCGCCATGCTGGATCCCTCCGGCCGGGCGGAGGTGATGGGTGCGGTGCGCCGTCTCAACCGGGAGATGGGCGTCACCGTGGTGCTCATCACCCACCACATGGACGAGGCCGCCCAGGCCGACCGCATTCTGGTGATGCAGCGGGGCAAGGTGGCTCTGGACGGCACGCCCAAGGAGGTGCTCTCTCAGGTGGAGCGCATGGGAGAGCTTTCCCTCTCCGTGCCCCAGACGGTGGAGCTGCTCCACACCCTTGACCCGCAGGGACAGACCCTGTCCCACGAGGCGCTTTCCGTGGAGGAATGCGCCGACCAGATCATCCACAACTATTTGGGGGTAAGACCGTGACAGAGCTTTTGCAAATTGAACAGCTTACCCATGTATACAGTCCGGGTACGCCCTTTGAAAAAATGGCGGTGGATCACGTCGATCTCACCGTCCGTTCGGGCGAGTTCATCGGCCTCATCGGCCACACGGGCAGCGGAAAATCCACCTTTATCCAGCACCTCAACGGGCTGCTCAAGCCCACCGAGGGGCGGGTGCTCATCCATGGGGAGGACATCCACCAGAGCAAGGAGATGACCCGCGCCGCCCGCTTTGCGGTGGGGCTGGTGTTCCAATATCCGGAGTATCAGCTTTTTGAAGAAACCGTTTACAAGGACGTGTCCTTCGGGCCCAAAAACATGGGTCTGGACAAGGACGAGATCGACCGCCGCGTGCGGGAGAGCTGCCGCATCGTCGGTCTGGACGACGGCATTCTGAAAAAGTCCCCCTTCGAGCTGTCCGGCGGACAAAAGCGCCGGGTGGCGCTGGCGGGCGTTTTTGCCATGGAGCCCGAGGTGATGGTGCTGGACGAGCCCATGGCCGGCCTCGATCCCGCCGGGTGCGCCGACGTGTTTTCCTATATCAACGCCTATCACGAAAAGCACGGCACCACCATCCTTTTCGTCACTCACAGCATGGAATATGCCGCCCAGATGGCGCGGCGCATCGTGGTGATGGATCACGGAAAAATCCTGATGGACGGCACCCCCCGGGAGGTCTTTGCCCGGGCGGAGGAGCTCATCGCCGCCGGGCTGGACGTGCCCCAGATCACCCGGGTCTTTCTCCGGCTGAAAGCGGCTGGGATCGACATCGACCCCGCCGTCTACACGGTGGAGCAGGCCGCCGCCGCCCTGCGGGCGCTGAAAGAAGGTGTCCGTCCGTGCTGAAGGATATCACCTTGGGGCAGTATTACCCCGGAACCTCCCCCGTGCATCGGATGGATCCCCGGACAAAGCTGCTCAGTCTGATTTTGTATATCGTCACCATCTTTGTGGTCAAGGGCGCCATCCCCTACGCCGTGTGCGTGCTGGCGGTGATGGCTGCCGTTTGGGTGAGCACCATCCCCGCAAAAATGGTGCTCAAATCCCTCAAGCCCATTGTCATCATCGTGATCTTCACCGGCATCCTCAACATGCTTTACACGCCGGGGCGGGAGATCTTTCGCGTGTGGATCCTCAAGATCACCGCGGAGGGCGTGACCACCGCCCTCACCATGGCGCTGCGCATCGTGCTTCTTGTCAGCTCGACCGCGCTGCTCACCTACACCACCTCTCCCATGGCGCTCACCGACGCGCTGGAAAGCCTGCTCTCCCCGCTGAAAAAGATCAAGCTCCCCGTCCACGAGTTTGCCATGATGATGTCCATCGCCCTGCGCTTTATTCCCACCCTCATCGAGGAGACCGACAAGATCATGTCCGCGCAGAAGGCCCGCGGCGCCGACTTTGAAACGGGCAGCATTCTCAACCGCGCCAAGGCGCTGGTGCCCGTACTGGTGCCCCTGTTCGTGTCCGCCTTCCGGCGGGCGGAGGAGCTGGCCACTGCCATGGAGTGCCGCCTGTATCACGGCGGCGAGGGGCGCACCCGCCTCCATTCCCTCACCTATACCCGGCTGGATCTGATCGCCGGGATCATCGTGGCCGCCGTCTGCGGCGGCGCCATCGCCCTTTCGATCGTGCTATGAAAACAGCATTGCTTTTATCGTATCTTGGCTCCCAGTATCACGGGTGGCAGCGGCAGAACAACGCCCTCACCATCCAGCAGCTGGTAGAGGACGCGTGGGAAAAGACCTGCGGCTGCAAGGCCTATATTTCGGGCTGCGGCAGGACGGATTCCGGCGTTCACGCCAAATACTATGTTGCCACCACCGACGCCCCCACCACCATCCCGCTGGAGCGCCTGCCCATGGCGCTCAACGCCCGTCTGCCCGAGGACGTGGTCATTCGCCGGGCAGTGGCGGTGGAGGATGATTTTGACGCCCGCTTTTCCTGTGTACAGAAGGAATATACCTACCTGATCCACAACAGCCGCGTCCGCGACCCCTTTTCCATCGACCGGGCGTGGTTCTTTCCCCAGGCGCTGGACGTGGAGGCCATGCAGCGGGCTGCCGGCGATTTTGTGGGCACACAGGACTTTGCCGCCGTCCACAACGAGGGCACGCCGGTGAGCTCCACCGTGCGCACGGTGAAATACTGTCAGGTGGAGGCTCGCCCGGGAGATATCATCGCCGTGCGGGTGTGTGCCGACGGATTTTTGTACAATATGGTGCGTGTCATCGTGGGCACGCTGGTCTATGTGGGTCTTGGAAAGATCCCTGCGGACGGGATCCCCGGGATTCTGCGCAGCGGAGACCGCCTGCAGGCAGGCACCACTGCTCCGGCCTGCGGCCTGTATATGACCGCACTGACCTATGGAAGGAGGGAACTGGATGGACGATCGGATTGATGGAAGAAAAACGGGCAAGCTAAAGGACAATATCACCCGCTTTCGCCGGGACAAGCGTCTGGCGGTGGCGGGGCTGCTGCGGACGCTGGGTCTGCTGGGCATGCTGGCCATCGCCGTCTACTGCGTGTTCCAGTTTCACGAGGATCTGGCGCCCGACAATTTGCGGAGAATGGTCTCCTATGTGCGGGCGGCGGGCTCTATGACCGATCCCTTCACGGAATATCGCTTTGAGGTGGGACTGAACACCGATTACGCCCCCTTCGGCCCGGGTCTGGCGGTGGTGTCGGGCGACACCTATTCCTATGTCAGCGGGCTGGGCGATAAAAACTACGCCATCCAACTGGACTACCGTTCCCCCGCCCTGTGCGTCTCCGACAAATATGTGCTGATCTACGATCGGGGCGGACACAGCTTTTGCGTGGCAAACGGCTATACCGAATATCTTCGGGAGACCCTTACCTCCCCCATCGTCTCCGCCTCCATGAATCCGGCGGGCGCCTTTGCGCTGGTCACCGACGAGGAGGGCTATCGCTCGGCGGTGACGGTCTACAGCCCAAAGCAAAAGCTTTTGTGCAAATGGCTGACCTCCCAGTATTATGTTTTGTCGGCCACCGTCTCGCCGGAGAGCGATGCCTTTGCGGTGCTGTGCCTCAGCCAGAGCAATCTGACCCCCCACACCGAGCTGCGCCATTTCACCGTGGGCAGCGAAGAGCCCGACTGGACGTACGATCTGGGTGAAAAGCAGGTCTATTCGGTCACCCATGATAAATCGGGCGGTCTGCTCATACTATGGGAGCAAGGCGTGCTTGCGCTGGACAGCGACGGCAAACGGGTGAAGGAGCAAAGCTTTTCCGCCGTGCCTGCCCGCTTTGCCGCAAGCGAAGGCGGCGAGCTGGCGGTGGCCTTCGGCGACAGCCCCTCGATCTCGGTCTGGGTGATCGGCGAGGGAGGCGATACGCTGTGGAAGGGTCTGATCACCGGCACGCTTCACGCCATCGACTGCCGCGGAGGAGCGGTGAGCGTCCTCACCGGCGACACGGTGTATTCCGCCTTTTACGGCGGGGAGGAACCCTCCCTGCGCCGCATGGCGCAAAAAAGCGCCCGGGATCTCATCGTAGACGAAAACGGCAGCACCATTCTGGTCTATTCCGACCGGGCGGGAAAAATCGACTTTGACGGGGAGGCGCACAAGTGAACCTGACCTTTCTCGACTCTCCCTACGTCTGGGACGGGATCTTTCTGCTGATCCTCCTGCTCTGCATCGCCGCCGCGGCGCGCAGAGGCGCCATCCGCGCCGTTTCCGGCATCGCCGGCACGGTGCTGGGGGTGGTGGCAGGTGAGGCCTGTCAGGCCGATCTCAGCGCCCGCATCGAGCCCATGCTGCAGCCGGTGATGCTCAGCCTTGCCCGGCGCGCCGACCTGACCCAGGTGACCGGGCTGGAACAGGGCTCGATCCTTTCCGATCTGGTGAGCCAGTCGGCGGGACTGAGCGACAAGCTGAGCGAGCTGTATCACAGTCTGATGGAAAAGATCGCCTTCTCCCTTTCGGGCTATCTGGCGCCCATCATCGCCTTTCTGGTGATCTTCTTTGCGGTCAAGCTGGCTTTTTGGATCATCACCCAGCTGTTTGACCTGAATATCTCTCTATTTGCCAAGCTGAACAAATTTGCCGGAGGCGTTTTGGGCGCGATCTCCGGCGTGCTCATCATTTTCGCCCTGTGCTGGGCGGTGATGACCTTTGCGCCCGAGGAAAATCTGGGTCTGCTCAGCCGCCCCTGTCTGATGCAAAGCATCATCGGAGGACGTCTGGCGCCCTTCTTCCGTCTTCCCTGACCCCATCCGCCACCCACAAGCAACACGATCCGGAGGAACGCAAACTATGTCTATGGAAAATATGCCAATCTGTGCCCGCTGCAAAAAGAACATGGCCGTGGTCTTCATCACCAAGCTGGAAAACGGCAAATCGGTGAACGAAGGCCTGTGCCTCAAATGTGCCAAGGAGCTGGGCATCAAGCCGGTCACCGACCTGCTCAACAAATTCGGCCTGAAGGACGAGGATCTGGACGGCCTCACCCCCGAGGCGCTGGGCGAAAGTCTGCCCGCCATCATGGAGGAAATGGGCTTGTCTCAGGACAATCTGCCCGCCCAGAACGAGAATGAGGACGACGAAACGCCCTCCCGCGCGCCGGCCTTTCCCCTGTTCAATCTGTTCCGTCAGCGTCAGGAAAACACCGAGCAAAAGCCGGCAGACAGCGGAAAAAAGCCCCAGAAAAAGAAGAAATTCCTGTCCAGCTATGCCACCGATCTGACCGCGAGAGCCAAGGCCGGCCAGCTGGATCGCATCGTCGGCCGGGAGAGCGAGACCCTGCGGGTGATCCAGATCCTCAACCGCCGTCAGAAAAACAATCCCTGCCTCATCGGCGAGCCCGGCGTGGGCAAAACCGCCGTGGCCGAGGGTCTGGCGCAAAAGATCGCCAAGGGCGAGGTGCCCTACAAGCTGCAGAACAAGGAGGTCTGGCTGCTGGATATGACCGCCATGGTGGCGGGAACCCAGTTCCGGGGCCAGTTTGAGGGGCGCATGAAGAGCCTGATCGAGGAGATCAAGGCGCTGGGCAATATCATTCTGGTCATCGACGAGGTGCACAATCTGGTGGGTGCAGGCGAGGCCGAGGGCAGCATGAACGCCGCCAACATCCTCAAGCCCGCCCTCAGCCGGGGCGAGATCCAGGTGATCGGCGCCACCACCTTCAAGG
>CADBTM010000129.1 GCA_902797555.1 Oscillospiraceae bacterium | reverse complement strand
GCTTCGGCGTTGGGATCGCCGTAGGTGGTTTCGCTGAAGCTGTCAAAATACATCACGTGATAGCCGTATTCGGTGACGACAATGCCCGAATCGCCCTCCTGACGGACGGGATCAAAGCACCAGTCGTTAAAGGCGGTGACCATCATTCCGGGATAGATGTCCTCATACAATCCGCCCCGCAGGTTGGAGCCTCCGTCGGCGGAGTAGGTCTCGGCCAGCTCGGCAAAATATTCGGGGGTGGGATTTTTCGCCCACAGGGCGAGCACCTCTTCGGCCTTGGCCTTGGCGGCGGCGTCGTCGGGAATGTCGGTGCCCGCCTCGGGCTGGATGAGGATGTGCCGCACGTTGACGCATCTATGGGGCTGGACGTTGGGGTCGGCCACATCAGCTGCGATAGAGTCATAGCAGGCCGAAGCATAGCTGCTGGCAAGGACGCTGTCGGCGATATAGGCGGTATAGCTCTCCACGTCCGAGCTGGGATCAAAGAGGTTTTGCAGATAGCTGTCGGGGCCGGCATAGCCGGAGCTGGAGGCATATTCCTCCAGCGTGGCACGGGTGGAATCCACATATTCCTGCTCGTCGGCGGACAGGGTATAGCCGTTTGCCCGCGCCTCGGCGCACAGAATCTTGGACTGGAGCCACGATTGCAGTGCCATCTGGGTGAAATAGTCGTTCCAGGTCTGGTCCGGCGAAAACATCTGCTGGTCAAAGGGTACGGTAAAGTCCAGATACATGGTCAGAGTATCGCCGTAGGTGCTGTACAGGGAGAAAAAGCTGTCCCAATAATAATAGATGAACTCCTGATTGGTGAGCTGGATATCGTCGGTCTCGGCCACGATATTCTTTGCGCCAGCCACCTTGAGCCCCGTCTTGCCCCGGTTTCTGGCCAGATCGGTGACAGGCTGCATCAGCGTGGACTCATCGGCGGGGGCGGGGGCGGTGACCGTTTTGTAAACGCCCCACACCAGCAGCGCGGCCAGCGCCAGGATGATGACGGCAAAGATCAGGTTGCGTCCCGTCTCGCTGTGCCCGTGCCTGACCTGAGGCACCTCAGGGAGTGTGCACACCTTTTCAGGTGCTTTTGTGATATAGGGCGCGGGAAGCTGGGGCGCGGGCTGGGTTTCCTCCAACTGCTGCGCCTCATTCACGGCGGCGTCGGCGACGATGGCGGCAGCCTCGGGCAGCGCCTTTCCGCAGGCGGGGCAGGTGCGATCGGTATCGCTCAGTTCTTTTCCGCAATATGGACAAAGCATAGGATCCCTCCGTTTCGGTTTCTGCTTTTCAGAATAGCACAGCTTTGCCGGGAATGCAAACCCAAACCGAAAAAAGAGGAGAAGGGGACGAAAAAATTCACAAATTATTCGGAATACCGCCCGAAAAAACGCCTGCAGGGGGCTTGACGAATATGATATACTATATAAATGGGAGCAGAGCTCCCCGACTGAAACGATAAAATATTAGGAAATAGAGGAAGAACACCATGACAAAGATCGACATTTTTTCCGGATTTCTGGGCGCAGGCAAAACCACGCTCATCAAAAAGCTGATCCAGGAGGCCTATACCGGCGAGCAGCTGGTGCTCATCGAAAATGAGTTTGGCGAGATCGGCATCGATGGCGGCTTTATGCAGGACGCCGGCATCCAGATCACCGAGATGAACTCCGGCTGCATCTGCTGCAGTCTGGTGGGTGACTTTGGCCGGGCGCTGCGCAAGGTGCTGGAGCAGTATCATCCCGACCGCATCCTCATCGAGCCCTCCGGCGTGGGCAAGCTGTCCGACGTCATCCGCGCCGTCCAGAACCTCAACATGGAGGACGCCGTGCTCAACGGCTTTACCACCGTGGCCGACGCCAACAAGTGCAAGATGTATATGAAAAACTTCGGCGAGTTTTTCAACGACCAGATCGAGCATGCCAGCGCCATCGTCCTTTCCCGCACCCAGGGCATGAAGGAGCAGAAGCTCAACGAGATCGTCGCTCTCCTGCGAGAGCACAACGCCGTGGCCTCCATCATCACCACCCCCTGGGACGCCCTCACCGGCAAGCAGATTCTGGACACCATGGAGCAGAAGAATACCCTTCAGGCCGAGCTGGCCCAGCTGGCCGCCGAGACCGCTCATGTCCACCAGGATGAGGCGTGCGACGATCCCCATTGCGCCTGCCATCATCAT
>CADBTM010000128.1 GCA_902797555.1 Oscillospiraceae bacterium | reverse complement strand
TTTCAATGGCTTCCGGCTGACCGCCGGCCGGCTTGTATTCACTTTTCAATCGAAATTCCGGCATAGGCTACTCCTAAGTTTCAGACTATTTTCAGTATATCAGAACATCTGTTCTATTGCAAGCAAAACCGGCAGTTTTATCGAAAATCGGTAGTCTCCCGCAGGGAAACAAAATCATTGTCTGCAACGATGATATGATCCACCAGCTCAACGCCGATGATGTGCAGCGCCTCCTTCACCCTCCTGGTGGTGTGCAGATCCTCCGGTGAGGGCAACGCCAGACCGCCGGGATGGTTGTGGGCAAGAATCACGCTGACGGCATTGTATTTGAGCGCCGTGGCGGTGGCTTTTCTCAGGTTGACCTCGGAAGAATTGACGTTGCCCCGATGGAGCAGCGTGCAGGAGATTGCCCGGCATTTTGCATCCAGACATACCAGATAAACCACCTCATCCCGCCAGCCGATAAATCGAGGCAGCAAGTATTCCCCCGCTTTCTGAGCGGTGTTGAGGCAGATTTCGGTCTGACTCTCGGTGTAGTAATACCGAGTCAGCTCGGGAATCAGCTTGAGCAGCGCCGCTGCATTTTCTCCGATGCCTTCCACCTTGAGCAAATCGTCGGTGGGTGCGTTCACCACACCGGAAAAGCTTCCGAACTCTTCGATCAGACGGTGGGCAAGCTCGTTGGTATCCCTGCGTGGAATGGCATAAAACAAGACAAGCTCCAGGATCTGGTGCGGCTCCAGCCTGTCGATTCCGTCTGCCAAATATCGCTCGATCATTCTTTTTCGGTGTCCGTCATGTACACCCATATTGTATCCCCTTTCCCGGAGGTTTCTCATCATGAAAAAAATCTGGATTCTGTTCGCAGTTCTGACGTGCCTGCTGGTTGTCCCATGCTTTGCGGAGGAAATGCCCCTGCGCGGCGTCTGGGTGAGCACGGTATACGGATTGGACTATCCTTCCTCCCCCGGCAGTTCCGCGGCAAAGCTGGAGCAGGAGGCCGACCGCATCGTGGAAAACGCCCGCAAATGGGGTATGAACGCCATTTTCTTGCAGGTGCGCCCTGCGGCGGACGCGCTCTATCGCTCGGAAACCGAGCCCTGGAGCGTCTATCTTTCCGGCAAACAAGGACAGCCCGCCGACGGGGACTTTGATCCTCTCGCTTATTTCCTGCAAATCTGTCACGAAAACGGGATCGCACTTCATGCGTGGATCAATCCCTATCGAATCACCCGCAACAGCGCGGAAACCCGGGAACAGGCCTTTTCCCTGTTATGTGAAAACCACCCTGCCAGAACCATGGAGGACTGCGTGGTATTTCATTCCGATGGCTGCCTGTATTATGACCCGGGAAAACCTCAGGTGCAGGAAATGCTTTTGGATATTGCACGGGAGCTTTTGACCGACTATGCGGTGGACGGTCTCCATATGGATGATTATTTTTATCCCGGACAGGATTTTGAAGACAGCGAGACCTATGCCGAATATGGACAGAGCTTCTCTTCCATTGGCGATTTTCGCCGGTATTCTGTGGACACGCTGGTGGAACAGCTTTGCGCACTCACTCACGAGGTGCGTCCGGAGGCCGTTTTCGGTATCTCCCCCGCCGGGATCTGGGCTACCGCAGAGGGACATCCCTTGGGTGCCAACACGAGAGGCGGTCAATCCTATTACGATCATTACGCAGACAGCAGACGCTGGGTGCGGGAAAATCTGGTGGATTACATCATGCCCCAGCTCTATTGGGAGATCGGCGCAAACTCGGGAGATTTCCAAACCATGCTGGATTGGTGGTGCGACACCGCCCGGGATACCGACGTAGCACTGTATATCGGGCTTGCGGCCTACCGCTCCGCGGCGGCAGAGGAAGGCTCTGTATGGTTTGGCAGCGATGAACTGGAACGCCAGCTCGACCGGATCGAGCGATCAGACACGGCAAACGGCGCAGTGTTTTTCCGATACGGTTCCCTTTTGGGACAGCCCATTGAGGAGCTGCTTTCCGAAACAGCGCCTCTTCCCAAGGTACCGGCAAAAAAGAATCCCATCTGGCCGGAGGTTACAACTCTGCTTTCCCCCGACCACAGCACCGCCGCGCTATCCGGTGAGCAGCTTTCTCTCACCTGCTCGGCACCTCGCGGGAGTCAAGTCACCGCATTCTGGGGCGGGCGAGCGTATCGGACGCTCAAGCCGGATCTGTGCGGAGAATACCATGGAGCCATCCGTTTGGAACAGGATGAAACGGATTATAAAACGTCTCCCCTGTTGATCTGTACCCAAAAGCACGGAATGGTGTTCGTGCGTCTGACCACGGATACTGCGACCGCAGTATCCGGCGAAACCACCCCTGCCGTGACCGTCGTCCAAAGTAATGATGACAACGCGCTGCATGCTCTTAAGCTGTCGCTGACGGATGCAGCCGCGGCAGATTATCGCCGCAGCGGCGACGTGGTAACGCTGCATCTGAAAAATTGCACGCTTTCCACAGAGATCACAGATGCCTATTTCCGGCATATCTCCACCGCTAGCGACGGACAGGATCTGTGGATCCGGCTGGTTTTGCCCGATGACGGACAAAAGAAACAGCTTGGACTGGATTGGTCGGAGCAATCGATCACTTTATGGATCCACCGCAACCCATAACCTTGATCTCAGTATACACGACTTTAAAAAGAATAGCAAGAACAACAGAAAATGCGCCCGCAGATTTCTCTGCGGGCGCAAATTGTTTTGGATCAGAAATTATTCGTCGATCTCGATAACGACGCCGGAACCAACGGTACGGCCGCC
>CADBTM010000127.1 GCA_902797555.1 Oscillospiraceae bacterium | reverse complement strand
TTATTTGTGGAACAGTTTTTTGGTCTGGTAGTTTGGCTCGCAGGTGAGGTGGATGCCCAATTTTCGATAGGTGTCGGCGTCCACCGGGGGCAGGATGACGGTGGAGTGGGCTTCGCAGCCCCGCAGCTCCCGCAGCTTGTCGCAGGCGCGGTGGGCTTCCGAGCTCATGGCCGCCGAGATGGCCAGCGCCACCAGCACCTCGTCGGAGTGCAGCCGGGGATTGTGGTTGCCCAGCACGTTGGTCTTGAGCTTTTGCACCGGCTCGATGACGCCCCGGGGCAGGAGGTTGTCCTCCTTGGGGACGCCGCACATGGTCTTGGCGGCGTTGAGCAGCGCGGCGGCAGAGGGGCCCAGCAGGTCGGAGGTCTTTCCGGTGACGATCCGTCCGTCGGGGAGCTGGATGGCAACGGCAGGCTTGTCGGTCTGCTGCTCCTTTTCCAGAGCGGCGGCCACCACCGGGCGGTCGGCCGTGCTGATGCCGCACTTGCGCATGAGCAGCTCGATCTTTTCGATGGCCTGCTCGGTGCCGTTGCCCTTGCGCAGATCGCACTGGGCGGCAAAATACCGGCGGATGATCTCATCCTTGGAGGCCTGACAGCACACCTCGTCGTCCACGATGGCATAGCCCGCCATGTTGACGCCCATATCGGTGGGGCTGTGGTAGGGGCTGGAGCCCCGCAGGCGCTCCAGCATGGCGTTGAGCACGGGGAAGGCCTCCACGTCCCGGTTGTAGTTGACGGTGGTGACGCCGTAATGCTCCAGATGATAGGGGTCAATCATATTGACGTCGTTGAGGTCGGCGGTGGCGGCCTCATAGGCCAGATTGACCGGATGCTTGAGGGGCAGGTTCCAGATGGGGAAGGTCTCGAACTTGGCGTAGCCGGCGTCCACCCCCCGCAGGCTCTCGTGGTACAGCTGGCTGAGGCAGACGGCCAGCTTGCCGCTGCCCGGGCCGGGAGCGGTGACCACCACCAGCGGGCGCTCGGTCTGGACGTATTCGTTGCGGCCAAAGCCCTCCTCGCTGATGATTTCGCTGACGTTGTAGGGATAGCCGGCGATGGGATAGTGACGATAGACCTTCAGCCCCAGCTTTTCCAGCTTTTGCTGGAAGGCCTCCACGGCGGGCTGACCGCTGTAGCGGGTGATGACCACGCTGCTGACAAACAGATCAAAGCTGCGGAAGGCGTCGATGAGGCGCAGCACGTCCTGATCATAGGTGATGCCCAGATCGCCGCGGATCTTGTTCTTGACGATATCGCCGGCGTGGATGGCGATGATCACCTCTGCCTTTTCCTTCATGGAGCACAGCATCTGGATCTTGGAATCGGGCGCAAAGCCGGGCAGCACCCGGGACGCGTGGTAATCGTCAAACAGCTTGCCGCCAAACTCCAGATAGAGCTTGCCGCCCAGCTGCTCGATGCGCTTTTTGATCTCCTCCGACTGCCGTTGAATGTACAGTCCGTTGTCAAAGCCCACTTTCCGCATGGTCGTTCCCCCCGTCGTTTTTTCTCAAAATACTTTTTTATTCTACCAAGGTTTTTCCCGCTTGACAAGGGAAAGGCGGCTTTTTCGCCGCCAAAAATAAAGGCGGAAATTTGGTGGATTTTTTGCGGTTTTTTCTCTTTTCTTTTGCGTGTTCTTCCTGTATAATAAAAGTGTATCACCCCTCCGGGACTGTGTTCCGGAGGGGTGATTTTTCGATTTCTATTTCTTTTCCACGTCAATGCTGCTGTACGAGACGTCCAGCCCGTACACCGTCCGGCTGCCGTCGGGAGCGGTGAGGATCAGATCGGTCTTTCCTCCCCGGACAAACTCGCCCTCCAGCATATAGCTCTCGATGGACGAATTGTACTCGATGCGGACGGTGCCGTGACTCGCTTTGGAAAGAGCCGCGGTGTAGCTGCCGTCAAAAACGGCTCCGGCCTTGCCGCCGCTCACCAGCACGGTGGTGCGGTACACGTTGGGTCTGGCCAGCGAAAGGACGGTCATGGCCACAAGGATGGCCAGCCCGATGCAGACGCCTGCAGTCCGCACCTTTTTATTCTTGAAAATGCAGACGGGATAGAGCAGGATGGTTCCCGCGCAAAAGAGTGTGCTGAGCAGATGGCGGGGAAAGAGGAAACACGTCTGCCCCAAAAACCCGCTGTAGTGAATGCCGAGAAACAGCATCACCGGCGTCAGGATGAGCAGCCCCCACCATTTGTCCCGTTTGAGATAATATCCCACAAAGCCCATGGGGAAGGTGAGAAGCGTCCACAGGATCCAGTTGCGATAGTATCCCAGGATCCCCCATCCCAGCCAGCTGAAGGGCACCTGCAGGAGATAGACCAGCGGCTGGCTGATCAAAAAGAACACAAAGCACTTCAGCCCGGAATCCAGCGGGGAGCGGCTGTTCATAATGAGGAACACGCCGAACAGGATCCACACCTCAAAGGAGATGGTGATGTCGGCAAAGGAGGTGTCCTTTGCGACGGGGAGTATCGCCATGATTGCGGTATACACGCCCGCGGCCACCGCCAGCAGGATCACCTTTTTCCACGTCAGGTCGATCCCGCCGAAGAGTTTTCTCAGTGCTTTCACGTTTCTCCCTCCTGTTCTGTCCGTTTGGCCGGGAGGGCGATCTCGGTCAAAAATCGCTTTTCGTCCCTGCGCACCTCAAAGCTGCCGCCCATCTGGCGGAGAATCTTGTCCACCGTCTGCAGACCGATGCGGGTGCTTTCGGCGGCGTTGGGACGGGCGGGGACGTCGTTGGCGATGTCCACCCGCAGGGTGTCCCCGTCCAGACGGGCCATCACCACCACCGGCCGGCTCTTGTCGCCGTGCTTGACCACGTTGGAAAACAGATTGTCAAAGGCTCTGCGGAGATACTGCACGTCCACCGAGATGGTGCACGGCTCTTCCAGCATAAAGGTCTGCACGGTATATTCCTGCGATCTGAGCCGCACCACATGCTCGCCCAAAAGCTGTTCCAGCAGGATGACGGCGTCGTATTCCTCCATTTTGGGCTTCATCTCCGCCTGTCCGAACACGAGGAAATAGCGGAAGAGCTCCTCGGTGAGCTCCTTGAGCTGGAGCGCCCGGTCGCGGCTGGCGCGGAGATAGCGCTCCATCTGCTCCTCGTTCTGATACTGCTTGCCCTCCAGCAGATCCAGATAGCCGATGAGGGCGGTGAGGGGGGTGCGGATATCGTGGGAGATGGCGGTGATCAGGCTGGAATTGGCCTTCCACGCCTCCTGCTCGCCCTGCATCCGCTGGATGATGGCGCGGCGCATGCGCTCCACCGCCCGGGCGAGATCGCCCAGCTCGTCCTGGTGATCGGTGTGGATGACGGCGTCCCGGCTGCCCTCCTCCACCCACTGCACCTCCCGGTTGAGCCGGATGATGGACCGGGTGAGGGATCGGTTGTATTGCAGGTTGACCGACAGCAGCACCAGACAGGCCGCCGCCAGCGCCAGCATGGTCACCATATTGTAAAGGGGTGTTTCGGAATATTCCGTCAGGCTCACCCGGAAAACGCCGTCGGCAAAGGCGATGGCATAACAGCCGTCCTCATCGGGGGTGAGCAGGGCGGTGCCTCCCTCGGGCGGCACCAGATTGGTGACGCTGCCGATCGAGCCGGTCTGGACGGAATCGCCGTTGGTCTCCAGCACGGTTTCCTCGCCCTTATAGATCACCAGATAGACGTATTTCTGCTTTTTTGCCCACGCGGAAAGGTCGTCCGCGTCGGTGGAGCACAGGCCGTATTGCTGCACATAGTCGTTGAGGTCGTAAATATAGCGCATCTCCCGCCGCAGGCCGGCCTCCTCCGAGAGATAGAATCGCTCCAGCGCGTTTTGCCCGATGACCATAAAAATGAAAAACACCAGCAGCGCCATACAGAGAGAGCCAAGCTGCACGGTGAGCAGCTTGGCGTTGAGGGTGACCCGCTTGGGTCGATTGTTCTTTTTGGTTTTGTCAGCCTTCATCCAGCTGATACCCCTTTCCCCACACGGTGCGGATCAGTTGGGGATTGGTATAGTCCTGCTCCAGCTTTTTCCGCAGATTGAGGATGTGCACCATGACGGTGTTGGTGGCCGAGGGAAGATACTTTTCCTTCCACACCCCTTCGTAAAGGGTGCGGGCGTCGATGACCTGACCGCTGTGATCCATAAAAAACTGGAGGATCTCCACCTCTTTGTTGGTGAGGGGGATGGTCTCGCCGTTCTGCACCACGCAGCCCCGGTCGGCCATCAGCTCCAGCCGCTTTTGAGGGCGGGGCAGGTCGGGCTTGCCCTTATACACCCGATAGCGCCGCAGCAGGGATTCCACCTTCATCATCAGCTCCGCCTGGGAAAAGGGCTTGCCCAGATAGTCGTCGCCCCCCGAGCCGTAGGCGTCCTCCTTGTCGCTTTCCAGCGTTTTTGCCGTGAGGAACAGGATGGGCGCCTGAGAGTATTTGCGGATCTCCCGGGTGGCCTCCACCCCGGACAGCCGGGGCATCATGATGTCCATGACCACCAGATCGATCTCGGGATGCTCCCGGACGTAGGCGATGGCCTCCTCGCCGTCGGCGGCGCAGCTCGCCTGATACCCCCGGCTTTCCAGCAGGATGCGCACGATCTCCCGGATGTCCTCCTCATCGTCCACCACAAGGATATGGATGTCGTTTTCCATGACTTCCTCCCAAATCTTGTTTTTCGTTGCCCTCATTGTAGCACAAAAAACGCAAATGCACAGGGCTAATTTTTGTCTTTAAGAATTTTTAAGGCGGAAAATCGCCGGTTTTCTGCCCTGCAGGCGGGAAAAACGCCCGATTTCGGGCAGTGTTCCCCCACTTTTGCGGGAAAACCCGCCCTGTCGAACCCCGCCGACGCAGTTCTTTTACAATCTGCTCCCTTTACTTTGGTCGGTTTTTTTGGTATACTGAACTCAATAAGAATGTATCAAAGGAGTGATCTTCATGCGAAGCAATCGCCTGACCGGGGATATTCCCGCCATTCCCGCCTCCGGAAATCATATCAAGCTGACCTGCCGCGACGACTTTGCCGCCGGGGAGAGCACCAATCTGGTGTTTGCCGACCGTCTGGGCGACGGCGCCCTGCGGCTGAAAAAGGAGGGCGAGGGCGAGTTCCTCTCTCCCATCATCACCACCGACAAGCCCTTTAACGATCTGGTGGCCTCGTGGAACACCGAGACCCCCGTGGGCACCTATGCCGAGATCTTCGGCCGGGTCTATCTGCCCGAATATGACGGGTGGAAGGACGAGGACGGCAACCTCTATGACGGGTGGACCGACTGGATCACCTGGGGTCTGTGGAGCACCCATATCGCCCGCTCCTGCCCGGTGTGCGAGGACAGCCATCCCCGCAAGGACGGCGGCGAGGAAAAGGGCTGGGCCTACGCCTACTCCCTCCCCGGCTATGGAGACAGCTCCCTCAACGTGCGGGGCGAATACACCGCCACCGCCTTCCAGCTCAAGGCCGTGCTCCACGCTGCGCCCGACTGTCAGGGACTGCCCGCCCTGCGCCTGCTGGCCGCCACATGGAAAAACACCAACGATCCCCTGTGGCAAAATGACTGCACCTATCCCGAGGAGGCTGTGCGCCCCAAGGATTCCGTTTTGCTGGACACCCCCGCCATCTCCCAGATGGCACGGGATCCCGACTATGCCCGGGTGATCTGCTCGGCCACCTGCGCCGCCATGCTGATGGACGGTCTGGGCGCCGATCTGCTGCCTGAGGACGTGACCCTGCTCAACTATGACTATGGCTTTGGCGGCAACGGCAACTGGAGCTTTACCACCGCCGCCATCGGCGCCTACGGCTATGAAAGCTATGTCTCCTACTCCAGCTTTTCCGCCCTGCGGCAAGAGCTTTCCAAGGGATATGCCGTCGCCCTGTCGGTAAAATACAGCAACAAGGAAAACGACGATCAGCCCTATCTGGAAAACGCTCCCACCCACACCGGCGGCCATCTGATCACCATCGTGGGCTACTATTACAGTCAGGAAAAGGGCGAATATATCTACTGCTCCAACGATCCCGCCGCAAAGAGCGACGGCGAGACC
Organism: Oscillospiraceae bacterium; assembly: GCA_902797555.1. GTDB lineage: Bacteria > Bacillota > Clostridia > Oscillospirales > Butyricicoccaceae > UBA4644. Next base: position 1,730 of record CADBTM010000127.1, on the reverse strand, counting down.
GCCCACCGGGAATACCGCCAGTCCCAGCTGGACAAGTGCTGGTATCGCCGGGCGGCCTACTTCGTCCATCCCAAGGAGGCCGGCGCCGGGCTGTACGTCCGGGACTATGTCTCGGCGACCCTCATGCCCGTCAAGGATCTGCCCCAGGCCTATGCCCTTGTCACCGACGACAGTCTGCTGCGCATCCCTCAGGACTTTTTGGAGGGCAAGCGGGCGATCTTCGGTCAGCACGGCACCATCTGCTATTATGCAGACGATGAGGTGACCAGCCTGCCCAACACCTGCCGCCGGGTGACGGCCAACCACGTTTTCCGCTATGCCGGCATCCACATCACCGCCGAGGGCTATCTCACCTTTGACGACGACGCCGTGGGCGAGCTGCTGCGTGCCGGAAAGCAGGTCAAGCTGCTGGTGCTGGACAACTGCGACACGGTGTATACCGCCATCGCCACCGACCGTCAGGTGTTCGATCCCGACGACCTGATGACCGAGGAGGAGATCCAGCGGCAGGACGAGCGCAAGCGCTCCTTCCGTCTGGCTGCCGCAGCGGCCGGCGTCGCCACCGCGGGTGTGGCCGCCGCCATCGGTCTGCTCACCCTGCTCCGCCGCGGCAAAAAGCGCCCCGGAGGCAAGCTGTAAACCCAACACAATACAAAAAAGACCGCCCTCGGCGGTCTTTTTTCTTTCCCCACGGTTTTCGGGTTTCCTCTATCTAAATGCGGCTTCCCGCGGGGGTCACCGCTGTCTCTCACCCCAGCGCCACGTCCAGCAGCATCATCAGGGCAAAGCCCAGCGCCGTGCCCACAGCGCCGGCAGCTCCCCCGCCGTCCTTCTGTGTCTCGGGCACCAGCTCTACCACCACCACATACAGCATCGTCCCGGCGGCAAAGGCCAGCACATAGGGCAAAATCGGGCTGAGCCAGCGGGTCAGCGCCAGCATGAGCACGGCGCCCACCGGCTCGACCGCGCCCGACAGCGTCCCATAGCAAAAGGCGCTGCTCTTTTTCATCCCGCCTGCCGCCAGCGGGACGGAGATGATGGCGCCCTCGGGCACATTTTGCACGGCGATACCGATGGACAGGGCGGCCACGCCTGCCGCCGTCACTCCTGCCCGGCCGCCCAGCGCTCCGGCCAGCGCCACGCCCACCGCCATTCCCTCCGGAAAGTTGTGCACCGTCACCGCCAGCAGCAGCATGAGGTTGGCGGGCTTTTGTCCCCGCAGCATACCCCGCATGGCGCCCTCCTCCACCCGGGAGAGCCAGCCGTCCAGCCGCAGCAGACAGCCCATTCCCCCGAGGAATCCCAGCACCGCCGGCCCCCACGCCAGCCGGCCCGCCTCCTCGGCCAGCTGGATGGCAGGGATGAGCAGCGACCACACCGACGCCGCCAGCATCACCCCCGCCGCAAAGCCCAGCAGTCCCTTTCGCAGGTCGGCACGGATCCTGCGGCGCAAGAAAAACACCGCCGCCGCCCCGCCCGCAGTTCCCAAAAAAGGCAGCAGCACACAGGCTGCCGCGCCCCAAAGCTCCATCCGCGCGCCCTCCACATCTCTGATTTGCCCGGCACGATCGCCGCGCAAGCCATCCTATGCGCAGCCTGCGCCCCGGGTGAAAGGGATGGCGCCGTCTGTCTCTTCTCCCTACAAAGGCTCCCCTGTGTAAGGGGGGACGTTTGCGAGCGCCGCCAGCGGCGGAGCAAGCGAGCAATAAGGAGGGGCAGCAACACGGCGA
>CADBTM010000126.1 GCA_902797555.1 Oscillospiraceae bacterium | reverse complement strand
TCATCGTCCCGGCGTGGTGCATGATCGCCGCGCTGGCGGCGCTGATCTCGGCGGGACAGGCCGAACTGCCCATGGCGGTGCTGGCGGGCAATCTCCACCCCATCCTCGAGGCAAGCTACGGACTGCTGATGGGTCTGGGAATGTTCAGCTCGTCGCTGGCGGCCACGTCGGCGGTGGTGGGTCAGCTGGCCGTGCGTCACGGCGGGGAGCGCTTTCCCACCCGGCGGGTGACCACCCTCCTTCTGGCGGCGGCATGGCTGCTCAGTCTGCTGGGCTTTGGCAATCTGGTGGGGATCATCTATCCCATTTTCGGCTATGCCGGCATCCCGTTTTTGATCTGTCTGGTGATCAACTGGATCAAAGAACGAAAAAAACTCCCGTCACAATAAAAATTATCCCGTCACAAGCCTGTGACGGGATATTATTTTATTCCTCCGCCGCCTGTTGGAGCAGCCGGGCAATGTCGGCCAGCTCCTCGGGATGTACCTTGCACACCCGGCGGTCATAGGTGAGCATGCCGTTGGTCTCGTCCTCCACATCGGAGACCTGGGTGTAGATGGCTGCGCACAGCCCCACCCGCGCCAGCGGGACGACCTTTTCCAGATAGACCTTGCGCAGCCCTTCGGCCAGCGCCTCACGGGTGTCAAAGGTTTTGTAACCATAGCTCTTTTCCGGGTTTGCACAGTGTTGGACGATCTGGTACACATACCCGCCAAACTCGGACAGCACCTGCGGCAGCTGACGCCGTTTGCCCATGTGCAGCTCTTTGAAATAGATGTGCAGGCTGTCCACATCGGTCTTTTTCTGGTGAAACCATCCGCTGGTGGAGTCGATGGGGCGGCTGTCGTCCAGCGCCCGCAGGCGATCGTAGACGGCGTCGGCATCAAACTGCCCCCATCCCTCATTAAAGATCGTCCAATAGCACACACAGGGGTGGGAACGCAGCAGCCCCACCGTTTGCTCCATGGCGGAAAGGAAGGTCGCCCGCGTCTGCGCTTTGCCCCAGTGCCGGTCGCTCCCCAGGGAGATCCCCGCCGTGGGCAGTGCGCTGTCCCGGAAAAAGCGATAGACGCCGTTGTTGACCATATCCTGAAATACCACCATGCCCAGCCGGTCACAATCGTAATAGAACTGTTCCGGCTCGATTTTGATGTGCTTGCGCAGCGTGTTAAAGCCCAGCGCCTTCATGCGCAGGATGTCCCGCTCGTATTCCTCGGGCACGGCGGGAGTATACAAGCCGTCGCTGAAATAGCCCTGATCCAGCAGCCCATGGAAAAAATAGGGCTTGCCGTTGAGGCAGAGACGGGGCTTACCCTTTCTCTGCTCCACCGTCACAGTGCGCAGGGCAAAGTAGGATTCCACCCGGTCTTCCCCACTCTCCACGGTGAACGGGTACAGATGGGGCGTCTCGGGCGACCACAGCCGGGGCTGGGGCGGCGCGATGCGGCAAGCGCCGTTTTCCAGAGGATAGACCTTGCCCTCGCAGATCACCCTGCCGCTTGTAATTCCCTCCGCAGACACGATGGCTCCCTCCAGATCCGTGCGGATGTCCAGCCGGGCAATGTGCTCCTCCGGGACGGGCTCCAGCCATACGGTCTGCCAGATGCCGCTGACGGGAGTGTACCACATGCCGCCCCGCTTCCGGCTTTGCTTGCCATAGGGAAACTGCGGGGAAAGGTCGTTGACGGCACACACCTCGATCCGGTTTTCGCCCGGGATCAAAGCGTCGGTGATGTCGCCGCCAAAGGGCAGATAGGCCTGATCGTGCTCCAGCACCCTTGTCCCGTTGACGAATACGGTGCAGGCGCGGCTCACCCCGCCGAAGTGGAGCAGAATGCGGCTGCCCTGCCAATCCTCCGGGACGGAAAAGCTGCGGCGATAGCGCAGCTCCTCTCCATAGCGCACCGCGCCGTCATAGCCGGAGAGCAGGCTCTCCGGGCAAAAAGGCACGCGGATGGCGCCGGAGGGGCGGTCTTCGGAGGAGAACTCCCACTCCCCGTTGAGGCACAGCCACCTCTCCCGGCGCATCTGGGGTCTGGGATAGACGTTCCACGGCGTGCCGGTCAGCTTTTCCCCCGCTTGGGTGTACAGTTGTTTCATGGGAGCTTCCCCCTTTTTCCTGTTTTCTTTATTATAGAGGATCGGGGCCAAAAACACAAGCGGGGAGGATTTGTCAGGTTGCTGTTGCCTTTCGCGCTGTCCTTTTGTATAATGGAGTCAGTATATTGGGACGAGGTGTTTTGTATGAAAGCATCCAAGCGCGAGCTGGCCTATGCCGCCGCCCATTTCGGCGAGGTACACCACACCACCCTCAACCCCGAGGGGCCGGGCGTGGTGCGCATCCATCTGGTGCCGCCGGTGATAAAGAACGGCGAGATCGGCGCCAGTGTGGCCATTCTGAACGGACAGGACGTGGTACCTGTCAACACCAGCTGGAGCATTTTGCTCACCGAGCTGATCGAGGCGATCAACCCCTACAGCGGCAAGCCGATCTCTGACGAGGATGCCGCCCGCATCGTAGACGCCGCCTGCACGGGGGCAAAAAAGGTCTATCCCCTTGTGCCCAAAAGCCGCCTTCGCCGGGATATCTACACCATCATGGACACCTTCCGTCAGGTGGCCTACGGCGAGGTGCCCGATATCCCCATCGACTATCTCACCCTCACCGAATACGCCCCCAGAATGCGGGCGCCTCACCGGATGGATCTGATGGTCAGCGCCATGACGCGGGAGGGCAAATGGCACTGCAACCAGCAGTGCGTCCACTGCTATGCCGCAGGTCAGACCTGCGCGGAGGAGCGGGAGCTGGGCACCGACGAATGGAAGCGCATTCTGGACAAATGCCGCGCCGCGGGCATCCCGCAGGTCACGTTTACCGGAGGTGAGCCCACCATGCGGGACGATCTGGTGGAGCTCGTCGACCATGCCCGGTGGTTCATCACCCGGCTGAACACCAACGGCATCCGTCTGACGCCCGACCTTTGCCGCAGGCTGAAGGAGGCCTCGCTGGACAGCATGCAGATCACCTTTTATTCTTCGGACGAGGCCACCCACAATGCTCTGGTAGGCGCGCCCCGGTGGCGGGAGACGGTGGCAGGCATGGAAAACGCCCTTGCCGCCGGGATCAACCTCAGCGTCAACACACCCCTGTGCACTCAGAATCGGGACTATAAAAAAACGCTGGAGTTTCTGCGGGAAAAGGGCGTGATCTACGTCACCTGCTCCGGTCTGATCACCACCGGAAATGCAGCCAAGGAGCCCTCCCAGCGGCTGCAGCTCACCAATGCCGAGATCCGGGAGATCCTGAAAGAGAGCGTGGAATATTGCTTTGCCAACGGGATGGAGATCAGCTTTACCTCCCCGGGCTGGGTGGACGACGTATTTTGTCAGGAGCTGGGCATCACCACGCCCAACTGCGGCGCCTGTCTCAGCAATATGGCCATCACGCCGGGCGGCAATGTGGTGCCCTGCCAGAGCTGGCTGTCCGGTCAGCCGCTGGGCAATATGCTCACAGACGACTGGAACACCATCTGGAACAGCGACGCCTGCGCCTCCCGCCGGACGATTTCCGCCCAGATGCGGGGCGAATGCCCGCTGCGCATCCCCAACGCACTGTGAAAGGAGGAGCAGATATGAAACGATCTGTTTGGAAGCGGTTTTCCCATCGGGCGGCGATCTTTGCCGCGGCAGCGCTGTGCGTCCTGCTGCTTCTCCCCGCAGCGGCGCCCAAGGCGCACGCCCAGGATCTGGACGAGATCCTGCTTTATGAAGTGACGGTGGACGTCAACGACGACGCCACCCTGCACATCGTCTATCACATCGACTGGAAGGTGCTGGATTCGTCCAGCGAAGGCCCGCTGAGCTGGGTGACCATCGGCATTCCCAATTCCTATTGCGACAATCTTCACGGGCTGAGCGACGCCGTGGACGATATTTATTATACGTCCGACGGCGGGAGCTATGTCCGCGTGGATCTGGATCAGGCATACTACGCGGGAGACGTGGCGAAGATCGCCTTCGAGCTGGATCAGGACTATCTCTATCAAGTGGACGCGCTGGCCGAGGGCGAAACGGTCTACCGCTTTACCCCCGGATGGTTTGACGGCATGTGGGTGGACGAAATGGTCGTCCGCTGGAACGCAGACAAGGCCATCGCCCAGACGCCCGCCTGCACGGTGGAGGACGGTTATTTCGTCTGGGAGCAGAGCATGCTGCGGGGTGACCGGATGGAGGTGACCGTCACCTATCCCGACGACGCCTTTGCCTTTGACTTGAGCAAAACCATCGAGGACGACGTTACCCGCTCTGATTCCGTCGGATTTGATGATGGTGACACGGTCATTGGGCTTGCGGCCTCTGCCCTTCTTTTCGTCGGCTTTATCACGGTGATCGTGGTCTTCTTCCGTCGGTTTACCCGGACGGCAAACTTTTCCGACGGGTCGGGAAAAAAGATCACCCGCACCAAGGTCACCTACTATCCCGAATGCCCCAGCTGCGGCGCGCCCCGGCCGGAGGGAAGAGTCAACTGCCAATACTGCGGACGGAGCTTTATCAAGAGCGAGGAAATCATCAAGGAATCGGACATCCCCAAGGAGGAAAAGGCGCTGCGGCGCAAATCCACCAACGGCCTGTATGCCTACAGCACCGTACCCAACACCTATATGCGGGTGCGTGTGACCCGTACCCCGCCCAGCCGTTCGGTCTCCTCGATCAGCCGCTCGGGCGGATCATCCTCCCGGAGCTCCCGGGGCGGCGGCTCGTCCTGTGCACACAGCTCGTGCGCCTGCGCCTGTGCCTGTGCCTGCGCCTGTGCGGGCGGCGGACGGGCGGGCTGCTCCACCAAGGATTTTTACAACACCGACCTCAAGCTGCGCCAGCTCAGAAAAATAATAATCCCCCCTAAAAAAGAACGCCGCCCCTTCGGGCGGCGTTTTTCTGCTCGTCAGACTGTCCACATGCGGCACAGCATAACCGCCCCATCGGGCGGGACGACCGCCTGCAGGCGCAGGCCGCAGACCTCTCTTCGCAAAAAGGTGCTGCCCTCCGGCAGAAGGAGCTCCCCCTCCGGGAGGCGCAGAACGCTGTCCCCCTTGGCGGCATACAGCAGCACATCCTCCCGGCGCGCCCCTGTTTCCAGGTTGGCGGGGCCGTCCTTTCCGGTCAGAGCGGTCATGGTTCCCTCCGCCTGCCCCTTGTGCAGCATCAGGTTGAAATCGGTGCACCTTCCCCACGAGTGGGTGGGCGCTCCCCCGTCAAATCGATGGACGGCATAGGGCGCCAGCGGGATGGACTCTCCCCCGCTGTGGCGCAGGGTCACACCGCCCTCCAAAACGGAAAGATACCGCATATAGTCGGGCAGCGGGGTAAAGTCGGATTCGCTGTCCTCCACCCGGGCCGAGCTCACCCGCCAGAGAAAGTCCCGTTCGGCATACACCGCGCCCTCCGGCGCGATGGCAAGCTGGGTGGTGACCCCGCCCGACCAAAGGGTGGTGACATAGTCTTCCCGGGAGAAAACACAGGCGCTCCCCTGCGCTCTCCCGGCCTCACAGCGCTTACTTTCCATCGGGAAAGCTGGTAAAAAAGTCGTGTTCCACCTGAGGCAGCCCGGCGCGCTCTTTTTCCGCGGCGATGGCGCGGATCAAAAAGGCCATATTCCGCGCCAGATTGCGCATGACCTGCAGGCCCTCCAGATCCTTGGCCACGTCCTCGGCGGAAAACCCGTGCACCTGATTCCAATAGGTGCTGGACGCCACCGGCATGCCGCTGATGGTGAAATACTTGTTGAGGACGTCAAAGGAGGCCGTGTTTCCGCCCCGGCGGCAGCTCACCACGGCGGCGCCCACCTTCATGTGCTTGGAAAAGGACGTGCTGTAAAACAGCCTGTCCAAAAATGCGAGGATCGTCCCGTTGGGCGAGCCGTAATAGACCGGACTGCCCACCACAAGACCGTCGGCCTCCTCCAGCTTTTTCGCCGTCTCATTTACCGGATCGTCGTCAAAGACACACCTTCCCAGCTTGCCGCAGGCATTGCAGGAAATGCAGCCCCGGATGGCCTTGTTTCCCACGTGGATCAGCTCGGTTTCGATGCCTTCCTTGGCAAAAACCTCCATCATTTCGTGGAGCGCCGCCCATGTGCAGCCCTTGGGATGGGGACTCCCGTTGAGTAACAGTACCTTTGCCATACTTGCCTCCCGTTTTTTGTTCTTGAAAAAAGTATACCGTAGGATGACGGAAAAAGCAAGAGCTCCCCGCGGCGTATGCCGCGGGGAGCTCGATTGAGATTGGGGGATTATTCCGCCAGAGCGGTCGCAGTGCGGGAGATGATCGCAGCAGCCTCGGCACGGGAGGTCAGACCCTTGGGATTCAGACCGGTTCCGTTGCCGTTGATGATGCCGTTCATCACGCACCAGCACATGCCCTCGTAGGCGTAATCAGCGACCTGATCGGCATCCGCATAGTCCAGCGGGAATGCCCACATGCCCACAAAGCCCTTGCCCTGAAGCTGCGCGTAACGATAGATCATCGTTGCGAACTGCTCGCGGGTGATCTGGATGTTGGGAGCAAAGGTCGTGCCGTCGCCCATGCCCTTGACCACCTCGTTGGCATACGCCCAGTTGACAGCGGCCTCATAGTAGGCGCCGGGCACCAGATCGGTGAAGGGAGCCTTTTCGGTCACTTCGGGCTTGCCTGCCAGACGGTACAGGATGGTGACGACTTCGCCGCGGGTCAGCGGGTCATTGGGAGCAAAGACGGTCTCGCCCTTGCCGTTCATCAGACCAGCCTTCCAGGCAGCCTTGATGGCCTCGTAAGCCCAGTTGCCGTCGACCTGAGGCACATCCTCGAAGGGGAAGGGTTTCTCCTCGGGATTGACGGGATCCGGATTGACGGGATCGGGATTCACGGGATCGGGGTTGACAGGATCGGGATTGACGGGATCGGGATTGACAGGAGTGGGCTCGGAAGGCGTGGTAGAACCGCCGCCGGAAGAGCCGCTGGTCTTGGGATCCAGCAGGTAGACGGTGGAGGTGTTGGGTTTCGCCTCTTTGCCATTGCTGTCAGCAGTCTCAGAGGTGGTGATATTCACTTCGCCTCTGCCGTCGCCGATCTTCTCGAACTGGAGCTCGAGAACCACATCGTTCTTGTTGATGGTGTTCAGCGTGGCGAAGCCGAAAACGACCTTGCCTTCTTCGTCCTTGTTGATCACGTTGTACTCTTCCACGGGGGTGGTAACATCCACCAGCTTCAGAGAATCCTTGTCGTACTCGACGTTGATCAGGCCATTGTAGGTATCCTTCTGATCGGCCTTGACGGTGATGGTCAGCGCGTCGCGGTCAAAGACCAGACGGTTGGGTCTTGCAGTGCTGCCCGAATTGGAGGCGTTGAGGCCGCCCACGGGAGCGGAAGACTTGACCTGGATGGGCTCGACCTTGGTGGAGAAGACAGCATTCTCATCCAGCACAGCGTCGCTGTGGTCAGCGCCGGAAGAGCTCAGCGGTCCAAAGTAAGGATTGTAATCCTTCTCGTACAGACCGCCCACCGGCCAGACGCCGTCGGCAAAGCAACCCATGCTGACGACAGTGCCATCGTTGTAAACATCGAGACAGGTCATGATCTCGACTCTGTTGTCCGCGTCATTAAAGCGGCTCCAGTACAGGCTCACGCCGTCATAATACAGGGACTGCCAATAGGGGATATCCACGGGATCGCCCATATTGCCCACCTTGCTCACGGCAAAGCGGGAGTAGCCGTCACCATAGGGCAGGAAGCCGGTGCTGTAAACATTGCCGGCCTGGTCCAGCAGCCAGACCCAGTCGGTGTTGCCGTAAGCCGGGTGGTTATACTGCTCTTCATAGGCGATACCGACCAGATAATTGCCGCCGGTGAAGGAGCTGAGATCAAACAAGCCCTCATATTCGCCGGTGGTCTTGCTGGCGATGACAACGTAAGGTCCGTAAACGGCCAGGAAGTGATCCCGACCAAGGCTGGGAGCCTGGCAGGCATCCATATAGCCGAGCTCGGCGCTTCCGCCGATCTGGGTCAGCTCGTAGGTGTCTTCGTCCAGGGTGTAGACGTTGGACCTAAAAGTATCGCTGTCAAAGTCGATGACGTACATGGTGCCGTTCTCATCATAGAAGGCGGAGGACAGCGCCAGACGCATGCTGGCGTCATTCAGCTTCTCATACTCGGGCAGGGTAGCCACATCAAAGGCGGAGAACCAGACGTTGCCGTTTTCATCCCAGACGATGCCGTTCAGATCCTTGTTGATGATGACATTCTCTACCGTGCAGGAAGCGGACTTCGTTCTGTCCGCAGTGGAGGTCGCGGTGATCACGGTGGTGCCGCCCTTGCCGGTACCGGTAACAATACCGTCGGCATTTACGGTAGCAGCTTCTTTATTGGAGGAGGTCCAGACAACAGACTCATCCACGCCCCAAGGAGAAACGGTGGCAGTCAGCTGAATGGAGGAGGTATTGACTACAACAGCCTCTTCTTCGCTCAGAGTGACCTCGATCTCAGGGTTCTCCACTTCTTCCTCATTGAGGTTGATCTTGTAGGTGGCCACGTTGGAGGCATAGTCGCCCACCAGCACCATCAGGTGCTGATTTTCCTCAGCGGTCAGATCCAGAGGAATCTCATAGGTGACGGAAGCGCCGGGCTCGGCTTCGGCTCCAGCGCCCTGCGTGAACAGAGGATCTCCGTCGGACAGCCAGCCCTCTTCATTGAAGACCATAATGCCGGCCAGATAGAGGTTATCGGAAGCCTCCACAACCAGAGCGGTGTCGTCTTCATTGGAGTCGGCAGACTTGATCACAGGCTCGGTGCCGTCGATGGTGAAGGGCAGCTTGAACGCGGTTGCATCGCTGACGGAATCCCAGTCAATGGCGCCGTCCTTCAGATAGTATTCGGGAGCCTTCTGGAAGACGAGCTCCAGCTGAGTGCCATCCTCCAGACCTGCCAGAGAAATGTTGGCGGAGGTGGAGGAGGTGGTGTAGCGCCACTCGCCGCCGTTGGGATAATAGTAAGCAGCGTAATCGTTGGCGAGAGTTCCCATCTCACCGAGAGGATTGCCGTTTCCGTCATTGATGAGGAAACGCCAGCCTGCGCTGTTACGGACCTGGGTGTACTGAGCGCCGGAAATCACATCGTTGGGGTTCATCGCGTTGCGCTCGGGATAATAACCGTCATCCGCAACAACAGGGTTGCCGCCGGCAAAGTACTTGCCGGTGGAGCCGTTGGGCGTAAACACGATGCCCTGCACGTTCAAGGTGCGCAGCACGCTGTACAGATAGGGAGGACGGGTCTCGAGGCCGGCGTTGTACTCCAGATAGGAGCCCACGTCGAACATGGAGAACTCGGACCAGTTGCCGTAATAGCCGTAAACGGGGATGGAGTGGGTCTCGCCGATGGTGCCCTCATCGTCGCTGTCAGAGCCGACGAAGACATAGCCCTCGACATAGTTGCCGTTCTCATCCAGCTCCTCGGGCAGGTTGAGCTCGACGTCAACCTTGACCTCGACGGACTCGCCGGCGGGAACGATGACCTTGCCGGTGGAGAAGTATCTCAGCACCAGATATGCGTCGTAGGTGTCGATCTTGCCGTCGCTGTTCATGTCGGCGCCGGTGTCGTCCACCAGCTCGGTGCCGTTGACCACATACTCCAGGATGGCCACTGCGTCGTCCTCGTTGAAGACGCCGTCGCCGTTGAAGTCAAGCTCGGTTTCCTCACCGCCGAACTCCATGACCTGGCCGTCCACGGTAAAGGTGACCTTTGCGGAAACGGGGGTGGTCCAGGTGTCACGGAAGGTCACGCCGCCGCCGTCAACGATATCCTGGGTGAAGAAATCGGCGAACAGGGTGTAATACGCGGTTTCGTCAGCAAAGTTGTTGATGGTGAAGGTGAAGGAGTTTTTGCCCTCACGGTCGGGGTCGTCGCCCAGCTCCACCTTGACCTTGCCGTCAGCGGCGTAAGCAGGAGCCTCGCCGTTCACGTCGGTCACCCAAATGTAGGACTTGGCGTTGGCGGCCGCATTGACGTCCACCATGCCGGCACCCTGATTCAGGATGGAATAATAGCTGCCGCTCTCCTCTTCGATCAGAGGCTGTGCGGTGGACATCAGCAGGCTGTGAATCAGCTGGCGCTGGGTCAGACCGGTCTTGGCAGTCAGGTTGTTCTCACGGATATACTCAGAGAGAACCGCGACGATACCGGCGATCTGAGGAGACGCCATGGAGGTACCGGACATCAGCTCGTACAAATCGTGAGCATCGGTGGGGCTGGAAGCTGCCTTGTTGGCGCCCCAGATGGAGTAGATGTTGCCGCCGGGAGCGGTGATTTCGGGCTTCATGGTCAATGCGCCGTTGCCGCCCCAGGAGGAGAAGGAGGACATGGTGTAATACTCGGAATCGTTCATGGAAGAGCTGATCGAATCAGAGATGGTCAGCGTACCGGTATATACAGTCACGTCGTTGATGGTGGATTCATTGGTCTTGAAATACTCGCCGTCCGCCTGGGTGATGGACACGGCGGGAGCGGTGTAGTTGTACCCGGTCAGGTTCATGTTGATGGTGCCGGGCTGATTGTTGACAATGATCACACCGATGGCGCCCTGCGCAACGGCGGCGTTGGCCTTCGCAAAGAAGGAGGAGGTGCCGCGGTAGCACATGGCGATCTTGCCGGAAACGTTTTCGGAACCAACGGCCAGGAACTGGTCGCCTTCCTGTCCCACGTGGCCGTTGTCGTCCACGCCGGGGCCGTTGATGAAGATGAACTCATGCTCGCCGGCGATGGAGGAGATGGGCTCGTTGCCATAACCGGAGGTCTCGGCGTAGAAGACGTTGTTGCCGTCTACGACGATGGGCATACCGGTGGTGCCGCTGTTGTCCACAGAGGCGACCGCCAGAGAGTTGTCATAGGTGCCGGGAGAGCCGCCGGTGTGGAAGTTGGCGTTGTCCCCGTACAGACCACCGTAGAAGGTCTGCTCCGCCCAGAAGCTGTTGTTGCCGGCGGAGTTCGCCCAGACGATGCTGCTCTCAGCCAGGCTGTTGAGGATATCCTGATACTCGTTGCTGGTGGTAAAGCCGGCCACGGAAGAACCCAGAGACAGGTTGACCGAGTCGCAGCCCATCACGATGGCGTCCTCGATGGCGGCCATATAGTCGGAATCGTAAGCGCCGCCGCCCTTGCCGAAGACCTTCATGACGAGCAGCTGGGCGTCGGGAGCCTGACCCTGCGTACCCACGGCGGTCAGAGCCTCGGTGAAGGTGCCGTCGCCGTTGTCCACATAACGGTTGGCCGCAGCGATACCGGCCACGTGAGAGCCGTGCTCGCCCTGGGCATCGTTCAGATGGATGGCATCCAGGTCTCTATCCACATAGTTGACAGCGAAGGGAACCTTGGCATTGCGATAAACGCCGTCCACAGAAGGAATGAACTTGGAAGCATTGAGCTGATCCCAATACCCTGCCACGTCATCGGCGTCCATCAGTTCAACGCCGTCTTCCAGCTGGTCGATGGCATACTGGAACGCATCGCCGTCGACAGACTTGTGCTCCAGATCCAGACCGGTATCCACGATGGCGATCTTGCTGCCGGCGCCGGTGTAGCCGGCCGCCCACACCAGATTGGTGTTGGTCTGGGTGGTGGCAGTGCCGTTGTTGGGATTGTCGCCGCCGACGCTGTACACATCGGGAAGATACTGGGTCTCAACAAAGACATCCTTGACGCCGCGGATGGCCTTGATGGCTTCGATCTGGCCATACTGCACGTTGGCGGAAATGATATTTGCCGCCAGGGTCAGATTCCAGACCACATCCAGCTGCTTGCCGTGCAGAACCTCGCGGGAGATCACGCTCTCCACAGATTCCTGCTTGTTCTGCAGGCTCTCGCGGTAAGCGATCGCAGCGGAGTTCTCTGCGATGTTTTCGGTGGAGTACCCATGCTGCAGCGTGGGCTCGTCCTCCAAAACGATGGACACACGGACGGTTTCATTGTCCGCGTACAGAGGTGCAGGTTCTTCCACGGGCTGCTTGTTCAGCATACGGGAACGAGCCGCGGGATCGGTCTCGATCTTTTCCCATGTGACGCGCACCTTGCCGGAGGAAGCGCCGTCATTTGCTGCAAAAGCGGGAACCGCCAGCGCAAATGTCATTGCAACCGCCAGCATCACAGAAACAAAGCGTTTCCATGAATGCTTCATACTATCTCTCCTTCTGGCATACGCCATTTATTCACTCCGGCGCTTTTGCGGGACACTGCGCCATCATGTTTGTAAAATGAATTATACTCTTTTCGGTCTGAAAGCACAAGGATTATTTTCAGTTTTTTTAAGATTTGTTCAGTTTGCCGAAAATGAAACAAAAAACCGCCAAAAGGCGGTTTTAAAATGAGCTCTTTTCCCTATTAACACGCAAAAGTTTTTGGTGGATTTCTACGAATTTACCCCATTTCTTCGTCATTCCGCACGAAAAGGCGGAACGATTTTTGTGCAACAAACCGATTATTTATGCGTTGTCAGTTTTTTCCTGCAAAAGACCCAGCATCACGTCCACGGCGGTGGGCAGACAGGCGTCGGGAAAGTCCAGTCCCACGGTGTGATAGGGACAGCATTCTTCACCCGAGCCCACCTCAAAATAGGCGCCGCGCACAAGGCGCGTATAGTGACCGAAATCCTCCGAACCGCGGTAGGGCTCGGCCAGCTCCTTGACGGGGATGCCCTTTTTGGCGCAGATCCTCCGCAGCTTGTCCACCTCCCGGGGGTCGCAGTCGGTGACCGGAAAATCGTCGCAGTAGGAAAACGCAGCCGTCAGGCCATATTCCTCCGCTTTTTTCCGGGCAAAGTCCTCCAGAATGGCCTGCAGACGTTCCAGATCGTCCTGCACCGCAGCGCGGATGGTGAGCAGCAGCTTGCCCTCATGGGCCTGTGTGCCGAAGGTGGGTTCCCCCGCCGTCACCTGAATCACCGTCGCCATGGTGAGCCCGCGGCGGTCGGGCACCTGTGCCAGCTGAGGAAGGGCGTGAAGGATGTCCGCCATGGCAAAGGCGGGATTGCGGCCGTTTTCCGGGTAGGCCGCGTGGGAAGCGACGCCGGAAAAGGACAGGATCATCCCCCGGGAAGCGCAGTAAAGCGTCCCCTCCCGCAGCAGCACCGTGCCCATAGGCTCGCCGGGGCGATGGTGCCACGCATAGATGCGCTCGATGGGCTCTTCCCGCAGCAAGGCGCAGCATACCGGCGCGCCCTCTCCGGTCTCCTCGGCATGCTGATAGAGGAAATAGACGTTTTGTTCAGCGCCCCGGCGGTCAATCTCGAGGGCGAGGGCGGTGAGGGCGGCCATATGGCCGTCGTGGCCGCATTTGTGTCCCACGCCGGGGATGGTGGAAACGTAAGGCTTGTCGATGCGGTCCTCAATGGGCAGCGCGTCCAGCTCGGTGCGGAAGGCGACCGAGGGGCGCCCCTCCCCCGCCGTATATTTGGCATAGAACCACTGTCCCCGATCCACCACGGTCAGATGGGGCGCGTGCTTCCGCAGATAGTCCATCAGACAGGCCTTTGTCCACCGCTCCTTCCCCGAGACCTCGGGGTGAGCGTGAAGGGTGTGCCGCAGCTCGACTGCAAGCTCCAGAATATCCCGATCCATTGTATCCTCCCTTACTGTTCCAGCGTGATCTCGCCCGCAAGGTTGGTTTCAAAGGCCTTGCGCACGTTTTCCACGCCCTGTGTCCGCGCCAGCACCCACATCAGCTTGGTGAGCGCCGCCTCCGAGGTCATATCCTGGGCGGAGATGACGCCCCGCTGGAGCGCCAGCTTGCCCACCTCATATTTGGAGAGATCGCTCTTTTCGTACAGGCATTGGCTGGCCACCACCACGGGGATCTCGCTCTTCCGCAGCTCCAGCAGCTTTTCGTACAGATCCCGGTGAAGATAGTGCAGGCCTCCGGCGCCGAAGGCCTCGATGAGGATGCCGTGATACCGGCTTTGCCGCAGCAGATCGAAGATGGCGGGGTCGAGGCCGGGGGTGAGCTTGAGCAAAAACACTCTGGTGTCCAGCGCCCCCTCCAGCGAAAACTCTCCCTTGGGTGCGGGCGGCAAAAGATCCCGGGCGATTTCCAGTCCGCTGCCCGCCACCTGGGCGATATAGGGGTAATTGATGCTTTCAAACGCGTTGAACCCGCTGGTGCGCACCTTGACGCCGCGGCAGCCCAGCATCACCTTTCGGTCAAAGGCGAGGAACACGCCGGGGCACCCGCTGAGCGCCATCGCCACGGCGCAGCGGATATTGTCGGTGGCGTCGGTGAGGGGATGGCCGAAGGGCAGCTGGCTCCCGGTAAACACCACCGGAATGGGCAGCTCCCGCAGCATATAGGTCAGCGCCGAGGCGGTATAGGCCATGGTGTCTGTGCCGTGGGTGATGACGATACCGTCATAGTCCCGACAGGCCGCCGCCGTCTCCCGGGCGATGATCTGCCATTCCTCCGGCTGAATGTTGGAGGAATCCAGCGAGAGGATGTCCCGGCAGTCCACCCTGCAATTCTGCAGATTGTGCAAGCTGCCCGCCACAATGTCGGAAACCTTCAGCTCGGGCTGAAGGCCGTTTGCCCCCGCCTCCGAGGCGATGGTGCCTCCGGTGGCGAGAATGAGGATCTTCTTTTCCCGATTCATGCTTAATCTCCTTTCGGATGCTCCTGTTCTTCGTTCAAAAGGGCGGCGTTGCGCCGCAGAGGCTGCACGCCCCGCCAGACGAATGCCTTGCCCGCATATTTTTTGCGAAAAGCCTTGTCCCCCAGCGCCAGATCCTCCGGGGAAAGCCGGGGCTCCTCCCGATCAAACTCGGGCAAGGGTGCGGCGCCCCGGCCGGGATTTTCGGGACAGCAGGTCTGGCATCGGTCGCAGCCCCAGATCAGACCTCCCTTTTGCACCAAGGCCTCTTGACTGGGGGTCAAGAGACCCCGCTTTTGTGTGAGGGCCGAAAGGCACCTCTCGGGGAAAACTCCCTCTTCCCGCAGCGCCCCGCCGGGACAGGCGCGGATGCACGCGCCGCAGCCCATGCACGGCTCGATATCCCCCGCCGTGGAGGGAAAATCGCCGTCCGTTGTGACAAAGCCGAGAAAGACGTAGCTCCCCGCTTCCTTTGTGATGAGCAGACCGTTTCTGCCCCGCTTGCCCAGCCCCGCCCTTGCGGCGGCATACACCTCCGGGAAAGGGGACACGTCCGCCCAGCAGGCATAGCTGTCCGCCATACCGTTCTGTTTCAGCGCTTCCGCCGCCTGCTCCAGTCTGCGGCGCAGAGCGGTGTGATAGTCCTCGCCCCAGGCGTAGCGGGAGATGCGCTCCGCCCGCTCTCCGCCGGAGGCATAGGGAAAAGCGGCGCACAGCAGGCTCCTCACCTGAGGGCAGCGCTCCGCAACCCGTTCCCGTCCGGCGGGCTCCATATGGGGGGCGATCTCCTCCCAGCGGAGGCAGCCCCAGGCGCAGGCGCCCGCCGAGCGAAATGCCAGCTCCAAGGCCGTTTTTTCACTTTTCAGAGCCTGTCCCCCCTCTGTTCCCGGGTCATTTCCATCCATCTGCCCCTTGCATTCGATACTTTCTTATGGTAAAATCCACAATTGGAGGTGTCCGAAATGTCTCTACCCGAACAGAAAAAAAGCGGTTTGAATCCTGGTCCGCTCTATCTTTTGGCCACCGCCATTTTGTGGAGCACGGCGGGCGTTCTCTCCAAATATATCCCGTGGGGCGCCCTCAGCGTGGCCTGTGCCCGCGCCCTCATCGCCGTGCCCATCCAGCTGCTCAGCTATAAGCGGCCTCTGAAAATCACAAAGCCCATCCTGCTGACGGCGGTTTGCTGTTTGGGTGAGACCAGCCTTTTCATGCTGGCCAACAAGATGACCTCCGCGGGTTCGGCCATTGTACTGCAAAACACGTCTCCATTATATATCATGTTGATGTCCCTCATCGTGCTCAAGCAAAAGCCCTCCAAACTGGACTGCTGTGCGGGCGTGATGATCTTTGCAGGAATCGCCCTTTCCATGATCGACACCCTGCGGGGCGGTGAGCTGCCCGGCTCCAACCCCATGCTGGGCAACCTGCTGGCGCTGCTCTCCGGCGTGTTTTACGCGGGCATCTTTTTCTCCAGCCGCCTGCCGGGCGCCGATCCCCTGCCCTCGCATATTTTGGGAAACTGCATGTATGTCTTGCTCATCCCCGTGCTTCTGCGGGATCCGGCAGTGCTCCACCCGGGCGCTTACGGCGTTTCCCTGTGGAAAACGCTGCTGGCCGTCCTGTTTATGGGCGCGTGCCAGCAGGGGTTGGCTGGCGTGCTGTTCAGCAAGGGTATCTCACGCACGCCCTCCCTGCAGGCCAGCTTTATCACCATGATCGAGCCGGTGCTCAACCCTATCCTGGCGCTGATCTTTTTGGGGGAGGCCATGGGGACCCTGTCGATCATCGGAAGTGTGCTGGTGGTGGTCACTGTCACCGTCCACAATGTGCTCACCGAAAAGCAGCAGGAAAAGCAAAAGTCACAGGAAGTCTCTTGAAAAAGTCGTTTATCTCTTCCGTCCGGAATGGTTTTGTTTGCCGTTCCGGGCGGTTTTTTTCTGAGGTTTTCCGGCGGGACGGCGGTCGTTCCGTCCGGTCTGAGCGGTGCGCTCCCCGCCCTGTTTTTGCGGTTTGGCCTGTTTTTCCGGCGGGACGAGGCAATGGGCGCCCGTGCCGATCAGATCCTCCCGTCCGGCCAGACGGAGGGCGCGGCGCACCAGATCAAAGTTGCGGGGGTTGGTGCTCTGGAGCAGCGCCCGCTGCATGGCCTTGTCCTCCGGCGTCCGCGCCACATACACCGGGGTCATATCCCGGGGGTCGAGGCCGGTATAGTACATTGCGGTGGACAGCGTGCCGGGGGTGGGATAAAAGTCCTGCACCTGTTCGGGCTTGAGGCGGTTTTCCCGGAGATAGCAGGCCAGGTCAATGGCCTCCTTCAACCCGCTGCCCGGATGGGAGGACATGAGATAGGGCACCAGATACTGCTCCTTGCCGTGCTTTTCGCACAGGGCATAATACTTGCGGCAAAAGGTGTCGTATACGTCGGCATAGGGCTTGCCCATATAGTGGAGCACCCGGGGGCTGATGTGCTCGGGCGCCACCTTGAGCTGGCCGCTGACGTGATGCTGCACCAGCTGGGAGAAAAAGTCGCTTTTTCTGTCCTGCAGCATATAGTCGAACCGGATGCCGCTGCGGATGAACACCTTTTTCACCCCGGGCATGGCGCGGAGCTTTTTCAGAATGTCCAGATACTCGCTCTCGTCTGCCTCCAGGTTGGGGCAGGGCGTGGGAAACAGGCACTGCCGGTTGGGGCAGGCGCCGTGGGTCTTTTGCTTTTTGCAGACGTGGTGGTCAAAGTTGGCGGTGGGGCCGCCCACGTCGTGGATATAGCCCTTGAAATCCGGGTCGGCGACGATCTTTTCCGCCTCCCGCAGGATGGAATCCCGGCTGCGGGCCGAAACGTATCTCCCCTGATGGAGCGCCAATGCGCAAAAATTGCAGGCGCCGAAGCAGCCCCGGTTGTGGATGATGGAAAAGCGCACCTCCTCGATGGCGGCCACGCCGCCCAGAGGTTCATAGTCGGGATGATACCACCGGGCATAGGGCAGGTCAAAGACGGCGTCCAGCTCCTTTCCCTCCAGCGGGAGCGCGGGGGGATTCTGAATGAGAAACCGTCCGCCCGTGGGCTGAATGAGCGCCCGTCCCCGGACAAAGTCGTTTTCATTTTCCTGCGTAAAGGCCGCTTGGGCATAGGCGCGCTTGTCGTCCCGCACCTCCTCAAAGGAGGGCAGGGTGAGGGCGGGAGAAAAGGCGCACTCCGACGGATCCTTCGCCAAAAAGCAGGTGCCCCGGATGTCCCTCAGGTCGCCCGCCTTCTCCCCCTTTTTCAGCCGGCGGGCGATCTCGGTCATTGAGCGCTCGCCCATGCCGTAGGAGAGCAGGTCGGCGCCGCTGTCCTCCAGGATCGAGCGGCGCACGCCGTCGTCCCAATAGTCGTAATGGGCAAAGCGGCGCAGGGAGGCCTCGATGCCGCCGATGACGATGGCCGTCCCGGGAAAGGCCTCCCGCGCGCGGTTGGCATAAACGATCACCGCCCGGTCGGGGCGCTTGCCCGGCATGCCGCCGGGGGTATAGGCGTCCCTGTCCCGGCGGCGCTTTGCCACCGAATAGTGGGCGACCATGGAATCGATGTTGCCCGAATTGATGAGCACGCCAAAGCGCGGCCTCCCCATGCGCAGGAAGGCCGCAGTATCGT
Organism: Oscillospiraceae bacterium; assembly: GCA_902797555.1. Lineage (GTDB taxonomy): Bacteria > Bacillota > Clostridia > Oscillospirales > Butyricicoccaceae > UBA4644. The sequence goes on along the minus strand of CADBTM010000126.1, from coordinate 5,925 downwards.
GCCAGTCGGGCTGGGACAGGATCGCCACGTGAAAGCCCTGCTTTTCCAGCACGCGGGATATCACCCCCGTGCCAAAGGACGGGTGATCCACATAGGCGTCGCCTGTGACCAGCAAAAAATCATAATAATACCAGCCCCGCTCCCGCATGTCCTCGGGAGAAACGGGGAGAAAATCCGCTCTTGAAGCCATACTCGCTCCTTATATCGGACAGGCTTGTGCCCTGTGGGGACGGCTGTCCAGCAGGGTCAGCATGGCCTGACCCGCCTGTTCCGGGGGCATATCCGGCGGGATGCGCAGGTCGCATTCCCCCTCCGGGGCAAAGCACACCCGCAGCGCCCCTTCGGGCAGCAGCGCCAGCTGCTCTGCCCGCTCAGCCAGATAAAAGATGTGGGCTTCGCCCCCGGCGTGGCGCTCCAGCAGACCGCGGAACATTGCCGCGGCCTGCGCCGGGTCATCTGACAGGATCCTGTATTCGTCGCCGCAATGCACGCCGGCCAGCAGTTCCATGCGGATCGTGTCGGCGCAGCAACGCATCCGCTGCGCTTCCCCGCCAAACAGACAGATCACCATAGGCTCAGCACTCCTTTTTGCGGATCATGCGCTCCTGCCACTCCTCCTTGGTGATGAGCACGGGACGGGGCTTGCTGCCCTCAAAGGGGCCGACGATGCCCCGCTCCTCCATCTCGTCCACCAGACGGGCAGCGCGGGAATATCCCAGCTTGAGTCTCCGCTGGAGCATGGAAACCGAGGCTTGTCCGCTTTCGATGACGACCTCCACGGCCTCGTCAAACTTTTCGTCCTCGCCGTCGTCGTCAAAGCCGCCGCCTCCGCCGCCGCTGTTGGCTACAGCTTCCGCCTGCTTGGCCTGATTCTCGATGTGGGCGATGATTTCGTCGTCATATTCCGCCGTGCCGCACTGCTTGACAAAGGCCACGACCTCCTCCACCTCGCCGTCGGAGACAAAGCAGCCCTGCACGCGCTGGGGCTTTTGCAGTCCCAGCGGGAAATAGAGCATGTCGCCCTTGCCCAGCAGCTTTTCCGCGCCCACCTGATCCAGGATGATGCGGGAGTCGATGCCGGAAGCCACGGCGAATGCGATGCGGGAGGGGATGTTGGTCTTCATCAGACCGGTGATCACGTCGGCAGAGGGACGCTGGGTGGCGATGATCAGATGCATGCCCGCGGCACGAGCCATCTGGGCCAGACGGATGATGGCTTCCTCCACCTCCGACCGGGCGACCGCCATCAGGTCGGACAGCTCGTCGATGACGATGACGATCTGGGGCAGCTTTTCCCCTTCGCCGCCGTCGTTTGCGTTGCGCTCCATCTCGGCATTATAGCTCTTGAGATCCCGGGCACCCACCTCGGAAAACAGCTTGTAGCGGCGCATCATTTCGGTGACCGCCCAGTTGAGGGCGCCGGCCGCCTTTTTGGGGTCGGTGACCACGGGGATGAGCAGATGGGGGATGCCGTTATACACGCCCAGCTCGATCATCTTGGGATCCACCATGATGAGGCGAACTTCTTCGGGGGTGGATTTGAACAAAAGGCTGATGAGGATGCTGTTGATGCACACCGATTTACCGGAACCGGTGGTACCGGCGATGAGCATATGGGGCATTTTTGCGATGTCGCCCACCACGGCCTGTCCGGTGATGTCCTTGCCCACGGCAAAGGACAGGCGGCTCTTGGCGTTCTGGAAGGCCTGACTGCCGATGATGTCCCGGGCGGTGACGACCTCCTGCACCTCGTTGGGCACCTCGATGCCCACGGCGTTTTTGTCGGGAATGGTGGAGACGCGGATGCCCGAGGCGCCCAGCGCCAGCGCGATATCATCCGACAGGTTGGCTACCTTGCTGAACTTGATGCCCCGCTGCAGCAGCAGCTCGTAGCGGGTAACGGCGGGTCCTTCGGTGGTGTCGATGACCGTTGCCGACACGCCAAAGCTCTCCAGCGTGTCCACCAGACGCTCAGCGCACTTCTGGATGGCCTCCGCCGATCCGGCGGGCTTGCCCGTGCCTGCCTTCAGCAGACGCAGGGGCGGATAGAGATAAATGGGGGCGCCCTGTTCGGCCAGGCTCTTTTCGATCTGCTGGGAGACGGCTGCCGTCTCGGCGGCCACCTCATTGGGATCCAGCTTTTCCGGCTGGATCGGGGGCTGCACCTCCGGGACGGGAGGGGTCACCGGCTCGCGGGAGTCGGTCTCCTCCTGCTTTTCCCTGGGTTTGGAGGCGGCGGGCTTGTCCACCGTTTCGGGGACAACGGAGTTTTGGATTGCATCGGCCACGGCGGCCTTCTGTGCCGCGCGGGCAGCCTGCTTGTCCTTGTGAAAGAGACCGCGCAGCGCCTCGGCGGGAGTGTCCACATTGGGGGGCGCCACGATGCCCTTTTTGTTGGGATCGGGGGTACGGCGGGATACCTGTTCATCGTCCAGCGCCACGTCAATAGAGGCGCGGCGGTTGCTCTCCGCCAGCTCTCTCGCCCGCTGCTGTTCCCGCTGTGCCTTGGCTTCACGCCAGGCACTGGTGCGGAAATCCTCCTGAGGATGGAGCATCTCCTCCCCCTTTTCCTCGGCGGCAGGCTCGGGGATGGGGCGGAGCTTTTTGAGCGCCATACGGATCTTGCCGGGGGTGAGACGCAGTCCGGTCATCACCGCCAGCACCAACAGCAGAATGAGCAAAATGGCGGCGCCAACGGTGGACAGTCCCGCCCGCAGCAGCTCGCCCAGTCCGCCGGCAAGTACTCCGCCGGAAGCGGGCAGGCGGCCGTCCAGGCCCATTTCTCCCAGGTTTTTCAGTCCGGAATAGTAGGATGCGGGGTTTTTGATCACGTGGCGCACCGCGCCGAAGATCAGCGGCAGCACCGCCCAGCAGATTGCCTGCAGGCGCACATGTCCCCTCCGCCGGACGAGCAGCAGCACGCCGCACACCAGCAGACAGACGGGCAGCACCGACGCGCCATAGCCCAGCAGCCAGTAAAATCCCTTGTGATACTGCTCGATCAGCCAGCCATGCACATGGAACAGATCGAGAAAGCCCACAAAGCTGATCACCAGCAATATGCCGCCCAGCACCGTCCGCAGCTGTGCCAGCTGCTCCAGCTGTTCCTTTTGGGAGGGCGCCTTTTTGGCGGGAGCCTTTTTCCTGGAAGTGCCCTTGGACGAGCTCTTTGCGGAAGAGGCGTTTCGTTTTGCAGTTTGTTTGGTTTGAGCCAAGGATGTTCCCTCCTCACAGGATGATACTCAGGATAACGGTCAGCAATCCCACCGCCATGCAATAGACGGCAAACCAGCGGAAGCTGTCCTTTTTCATCAGCAGCCGCACGGTAAAAATGGCCAGATAGCCGCACAGGGCGGAGACGACAAAGCCCACGATGCAGGGCAGGGCCAGCTCGCCGGAAAAGCCTCCGGCCTTGAGGTCGGGCAGCTTGAACACCACCGCGCCCAGCACGGCGGGAATGGAAAGCAAAAAGGCAAAGCGCACGGCAAAGTCCTTTTTAAAGCCGCAGAACAGGCCGCCGCAGATGGTGGAGCCCGAGCGGGAAACGCCGGGGAAAAGGGCGATGAGCTGCATCAGACCCACCTTGAGGCCGTCGGAATATTTGGCGTCGGCCTCGGTCTTTTTCCCTCCGTTGTGGGCGGAGGCAAACCACAGCATCACCGCGGTGCAGCACAGGAAAATGCCCACCAGCAGGGTGCTGGAAAAGGCGTCCTCCACAAAATGCTCGATCACCGCGCCCAGCACCAGCGGACAGGTGCCCAGCAGCAGCAGGACGATCAACCTTCTTGTGGGCTTGTTGCGGATCTTAAAGCCGTCGATGATCCACTTGATCGCCTCCACCACCAGCTTTTTCACGTCGCTCCAAAAGGCCACCACCACGGCGGTGAGGGTGCCCAGATGGAGCATCAGGTCAAAGGCCACGGCGTTGACGTTATATTGCTCAAAGTTTACCAGCGCCTGCATCAGCTCCAGATGACCGGAAGAGGAGATCGGCAAAAACTCGGCCAATCCCTGAACGATTCCCAGTAAAATTGCCACCCAGATCGGCATTTTTATCACCTCAAATCAAGATTGTTCGCCGCTTACAGCGCCGGCACACGCACCAGATACTTTTCCAGCAGATCGCAGGGCTTGTAGGACAGCTTGGAGCGGCGCAGACCCTCGTCGCCGGCGTCGTCCTCCCGGTTGATATATATGATCCCATCACCGGCGGCAAACCGGGAAAATTCCCGGACGATCATGGGATAGCTCCCGTGAAAGTCAGTGTCGCCCTTTTCGATGTGGACGTACAGGGTGTCGCCCACCGTCTCGCCCAGCGCGATGGAGACGATCTGCTCCCCCGCCCAGACGGCGCCGCCCAGAAATCCGTACAGCGCGTAATTGTCCAGCACCTCGCTCACCTTGCGCTCGTCCTCGCGAAAGCTCTCGGCGGCCTTGTCGTGCTCCTCCACAAACCGGGCGAAAAACGCCCGCACCTGGGGAAGCATGTCCTCGGTGATGGGGGTAAAGCGCCAGTCGGGATATTTGCGGACAAACTGGCTGATGTGGTTGCGCTGACCGGCGTAATGCTTGCCCCGCAGCTCCTTCAGGTCGTCCGCCCGATAAAGATAGTCGGCGGCGTTGAGCACCACCTCCCGCCGGGAGCGGGGAAAAAGGCTGTAGATCACGGGGAGATCCTCCTTGGCGGCGAAAAAGCACAGCTCGCCGTCGGTCTCCTCCCGCAGCATCCGCAGCGCCGCGGGCACGTCGCCGTCCATGGGCATAGAATAGATCTCCTGCCCGTCCGTCAGGCGGGAGCGCAGCAGCAGGGTGCCCCTGTGCTCGCAAAACTCGGTGCGGTACATATCCCGCCAGAGGAAGGTTCCGCCCACGGTGCTGTCACAGATGCGGGCGGGCTGACGGGTAAAATAGCGCCGCAGGCAGGGAATGTCCCCCAGCGTCAGCGGCCGAAAACAAAGTGCCATCTTATACCTTCTTGCTGTTCATAGTGATACAGGGTAATTATATCACATCTTTTTCCGTTTTGCACCTATATTTTTTCAATTCTTGCCGATACTCCCGGAGAAAGGGTCGATTTTTGAAAACTTTCCTTAATTTCACCGACGATACCTTGCGAAACGCGGAAAGAAATGCTATATTCAAAAAAGTGATTTTTTTGGAGAAAGGAGGGAGCGCATGGAAGATTCTTCCGTGCGGCGTACCCAGACGCTGCTCAAGATCGGGACGGCGATCTTTTTGCTGGTCATGGTGGGCTTGTGCATCTGGGCATGGCGGGCGGGGCTGTTCCGGGATGTGGAAGCGCTGCAAAGCTTTATCGACAGCAAGGGCGCATGGGCTCCGCTGATCTTTCTCCTGCTGCAGGTGCTGCAGATCCTCATGGCCTTTGTCCCCGGGGGAATATTGCTGTCGGGCGGCGTGGTGATCTTTGGCCCGTGGATGGGCTTTGTCTATAACATTCTGGGCACGCTGCTGGGTTCCGCCCTCAATTTTGCTCTGGCAAAGCGCTGGGGCAGACCGCTGGCCGAGCGGATGATCCCCGAGGACACCCGCAAAAAATATTTCAAATGGCTGGACGAAAACGAGCGCAAGTTCGAGCGGCTGTTTGCCGTGGCCATCCTCCTCCCCTTTTTCCCCGACGACGCCCTGTGCCTCATCGCCGGGCTCACCAAAATGCGCTGGCCGCGGTTTTTGCTCATCCTGCTCCTCAAGTCGCCCACCATCGCCGCCTATTCGCTGGCCGTGCTGCCGCTGCTGAAGCAATAAAAAAAGCCACCCGTTGGGGTGGCTTTTTGCTTGTCAAGGCTTCCGCCATATGGCGGGGGGATTCACGCCGTCCCGGCGCGGGGGAGACGTTCAACCCCCCATTTCCTTTTCGCAGAAAAGGAAACGGGCCGTTGACGGTCCAAAGGAAAAGGCGCAGGGGGT
>CADBTM010000125.1 GCA_902797555.1 Oscillospiraceae bacterium | reverse complement strand
GGTGAACTCCTGCAGCTTTGCAAGGGGCAGCAGCACGCCCCCGGGGGTATAGCCAAAGACGGTGGCCACGTCCCCCACCCGGACGGGAGGCAGATCGGTGACGTCCACCATGGTCTGATCCATGGAGCAGGCCAGATAGGGGGCGGGATTGTCTCCCACCATCAGATAGCCGCTGCCCTGCGCCATGGGGCGATACAGGCCGTCGGCATAGCCGATATCCACGGTGGCGATGGTGGTGTCCCGCTGCGCCACAAAGTGGTTGCAATAGCCGCAGCTCTCCCCAGCGTGAATGGTATGGATGTTGGTGACAAAGGCGCGCCACGAGATGCACTCCTCCACGCCCAGCCAGTTGGTGCCGTCGTCCATGCTGTCATAGCCCATATACAGACTGCCGGGGCGGACATGGGTGGAGATGTCGTCTCCCGTAAACCACGAGGTGGCGCCGGTGTTGCAGCAGTGGACGTACCGAGGGGCAAAGCCCGCCCTGCGCACCTGCTCCACCGCCCGGACAAACTTGGCATAGGCCACAGGGGTCTGGGGATCGTCGGTATAGGTGGCGTTGACAAAGTGGGTGAACACCCCTTCCACCTGCAGGTGGGGCATGGTCTTGAGCAGCTTCAGGAACTCCTCCAGCGCCTCCCCTTCGGTGACGCCGATGCGGTTCATGCCGGTGTTGATCTTGATCTGCACCCGGGCAACCGTTCCCTGCGCCGCGGCGGCGCGCTCGATGCTCTCGGCGTTTTCCCTGCGGAACACCGGCAGCATCAGCCGATGCTCCACCGCATAGGGGACGGCATGATCGGGTGCCGCACCCAAAAGCATGATGTCAATATTGTCAAAACCGGCTTCCCGCAGGCGGACGCCCTCCACCGTCTGGGCGACGGCAACCACATCCGCGCCCATATGATGCACCAGAAAATCAGCCATGGGGACAAGGCCGATGCCGTAAGCGTTGGCCTTCATCACGGGGATGACGCCCCGCTTGCCCGCGGCGGCCTGTACCTTGCGATAGCTCTCCGCCATCTTTCCGAAATTGATTTCCAAATAAGAATTGTACATTCCGATATCCATAGTATTACTCCCTTCGCGCCATGCGCCAGTATAACCATACTATTTTTTCCCGGGTTTTGCAAGATAGGGCGAAGTTTTTCTTGCGGATATCTTGCAACCGGCGAACAAAGGGTTTATAATATTTTGTCGGTAATCTACCTTCTTCAGAAAGGAAGTCTCATAACATGTATAAGGAAGCCCTCCGTCCCGTGTGGGCGGAAATCAATCTCAGCAATTTTGACTACAACGTGAAGAACATCATCCGTAAGGTCGGTCCCGGCCGCGAGCTCATCGGCGTCATCAAGGCCGACGCCTACGGCCACGGCGCTGTGGAGTGCGCCCAGGTGCTGCGGGAAAACGGCTGCAAGATCTTTGCCATCGCCACCCTGCACGAGGCCATCGTCCTGCGGGAAGCGGGCGCCAAGGAGGAGATCATCTGCCTCGGACTGACCCCCGATATGTACGCCGACACCGTTGTCAAATACGATATCACCGCCGTCACCTGTTCGGAGAGCAACGCCAAGGCCATCTCCGATGAGGCCGTGCGTCAGGGCAAGCAGGCCACCGTTCTCATCGCCGTGGACACCGGCATGGGACGCATCGGCTATCAGGCCGAGGACGTGGAACGCGCCGCCAAGGAGATCGGCGCCATGGAGCAGATGCCCAATCTTCATGTCAAGGGCATGTTCTCCCACATGAGCTCGGCCGACTGCATCGACAAGGCCTACGCCATGTATCAGGCCAACCGCTATAAGGCCTTTTACGAGGGCGTCACCTCCAGAGGGGTCAAGCTGCCCTTCCGCACCTTTGCCAACTCGGCCTCTATTATGGAGATCCCCGACGTCTATTACGACGCCGTCCGCCCCGGCATCATCCTCTATGGCTGCTATCCCTCCGACGAAATGCGCCGGGAAGAGCTGGATATCAAGCCCGTGATGAGCGTCAAGGCCAACATCGTCCATCTCAAGGACGTTCCCGCCGGCTTCTCTGTGGGCTATGGCCGCAAGTACATCTCCAAAAAGCCCGCCAAAATCGCCACCATCGCCCTGGGCTATGCCGACGGTTATCCCCGCCCCTATTCCCCCAACGCCAAGGTCATCGTCAACGGCGTGGTCTGCCCCATTGCCGGCAACATCTGCATGGATCAGTGCATGATCGACGTCACCGAGGTGCCCGACGTCAAGGTGGGTGACGAGGTGATCGTCATGGGCTCGGACGGCGTACACAGCATCACCGCCGACGATATCGCCCACGCCACCGGCACCATCAATTACGAGATCACCTGCGCCTTTGGCCAGCGGCTGCCCAAGGTCTTTATCAAATAAATCAACCAAGCAAAGGCGGCAGGATTTCCTGCCGCCTTTTTGAACGAACGAAAAAAGAGGTATCTATGCGCTATCCGATCCTTTCCTCGCCCCTGACCGTTGGCGGGCTCACCCTGCGCAACCGCATCGTCGTGCCGCCGATCTCCGACTTTGGTCTGACGCAGGCCGACCTGCACGTCAACCCCCGGCATGTCGCCCACTACGGCGGCTTTGCCGCAGGCGGCGCGGGACTGGTGATCGTGGAGGCCTGCGAGGTCTCCCCCATCCCCGACCCCGAGCGGGACGCCCTCATTCTGTGGGACGACAGCGCCATCCCCGGTCTGCGCGCCGTGAGCGACGCCATTCATGCAGGAGGGGCGGCGGCCTTTGTCCAGCTGCTCCATCCCGGGCTCAACGCTCTGCGGCTGGAGGGCTTTGACGCTTTGCGGGAGAGCCATCTTTCCCGCTGGCGGGAGGACTTTGCCGCGGCGGCTCTGCGGGCAAAGGAGGCAGGCTTTGACGGGGTGGAGCTCCATGCAGCTCACGGCTATTTTCTCAACCAGAGCTTCGAGCTGTCCCGGGGGACGGCGGAGGAGCGAGCGCAGTATCTCCTGTCCGTTTTGCGGCGGGTAAAGGAGGTCTGCGGTACCCAGTATCCTGTTGCCGTCCGCTTCGGCGCCGGATGTGGGGAGGATCTTGTCACACTGGCCGTGCTGCTGGAGCAATCCGGCGCCGACCTGCTGGACGTCTCCACCGGAATTGGAAAAAACTGGAATGTTCCTTCTTCCTTCCCCTATAACCGCAAGGTGTGGATGGCCTCCCGGGTCAAGCCCCATGTTTCCGTGCCTGTCGCTGCGGTGGGGCGGATCTTTTCCGGAGAGACTGCCGAGGGCATTTTGCAGAGCGGATACGCCGATCTGGTGGATGTGGGGCGGGGACACCTGTGTGACCCGGCATGGGCGAACAAGGTGCTGTCCGGCATCTCCCCCAACCCCTGCCGCATGTGCAAAAGCTGCCTGTGGTATCGGGACGGGCGGCTGTGCCCCGCAAGAGCGCAGGAATAAAGAAAAAAGAGCCGAAAGGCTCTTTTTATTTTACCGCTTTTCGTTCCAGCAGGTCGTATTTCCGCAGAAAGCGCTGGGGCGGAACGCCGCTTTGCATGCAGCGCAGCAAAAGATGGGCGCAGGCCAGACTGTCGCTGTCCGCCCGGTGATGATCCAGCGGGATATGCCAATGGTCGCACAGGGTGTTCAGCCGGTGATCGGGCAGATCGGGCAGGGCGGCACGGGTCATGCGGACGGTGCACACATAGGGCACGTACTGCTCCCAGTCGATGCAATATGCCCGCAGACACCGGGCAAGGACGCTCAGATCAAAGGGCGCGTTGTGCGCCACCAGCACGCTGTCCGACAGCAGGGGGCACAGCCTTTCCCACGCCTGGCCAAAGTTGGGCGCGTGGAGCACGCGCTCGGGCGTGATGCCCGTCAGCTGCATGTTGAAGGGGGCGAAATAGGTCTCCGGGTCGATCAGGGTGAAAAAGCTTTGTGTGATCTCCCCCTGCTCCACCACGGCCACGCCGATGGCGCTCATCCGGTCGTTGCGCTCGTTGGGGGTCTCTACGTCAAAGACCGCATACCGCATGCTTCTCCCCTCCCTTCGGCCAAATTGTACCACAAGACTGATTTTCGGGCAAGTCCGGAAACAGTGAAAAAAAGCTTGACAAAACAGGTTTATTGTTATAGACTAATTGCAAGAGGTTTATAGTTATAAACTAAAGGAGGATCACAAATGGACAGCAAACGGCTATGTGAAAGCGATTATCGGTTTTTGTCGGTGATCTGGGACAATGCGCCGGTCAATTCCACCCGTCTGGTCGAGCTGTGCGCCGAACGTCTGGGCTGGAAAAAGTCCACCACCTACACCATGCTGCGCAAGCTGTGCGAAAAAGGGCTGGTGTGCAACGAAAACTCCACCGTCACCCCGCAGGTCACCCGGGACGAGGTGCAGGCCGCCGAGAGCGAGCTTTTTGTGGAGCAGACCTTTTCCGGGTCGCTGCCCGGGTTTTTGGTGGCCTTTTTGGGCGGAAAAACCATTTCTGACCGGGAGGCGGAGGAGCTCAAGCGGCTCATCGATTCTCATAAGGAGGTGTGACCGTGGAAGCTGTCTTTCTCAGGATCCTGCAGATGAGCGGGACGGCGTCAGTGGTCATCTTCGCGGTGATCGTGCTGCGGGCGCTGCTCAAAAAGGCGCCCAAAAAGCTGTCCTATCTTTTGTGGAGCGCGGCGGCCTTTCGTCTGTGCTGCCCTGTCAGCTTTCGGGCGATGTTCAGCTTGTTCCGTCTGGAAAAGCCGATGCGTCAGGCAGTGACCGCAGCCGCGCAGGCCGTCCGCATCGCCCCGGCGGTTCCGGTACAGTCCCCGCTGCAATATAAGGACGTAGGCGCCAATCTCACCATACCCTATCTGCCGGTCTCTCCCGCCCCCGCGGTGGATTCCCCTCTGCCCCTGTCTGCAGCCGAGCCGCTGACGTCCGTGCAGCTGCTCACCCGCGTCGGGACGATCCTCTGGCTGGCAGGGCTGGCATGCATGGCGGTCTACGCCGTCTTCTCCTTTCTTCGTCTGAAAAACGATCTGTCCGCCGCTGTGCGCCTGGAGGGCAATGTTTGGCAGTCGGATCGCATCCGTTCTCCCTTCATTCTCGGGGTATTCCGTCCGAGAATCTACATTCCCTTTGGGATGGACGGGGTGCGGATGGACTATGTTCTGGCGCACGAGCGCTACCACATCACCCATCTGGATCATCTTGTAAAGCCCTTTGCCTTTGCACTGCTTGCTGTGCATTGGTTCAATCCGCTGGTATGGCTGGCCTTTGTGCTCATGGGGCGGGATATGGAAATGCGCTGCGACGAGGCTGTGCTCTCTCAGATGGGCGGCGGACGCAAGGCCTACAGCATGACACTGCTCACCTTTGCCGCGCCAAAGTGCTTTCCCGCCCCCAGCCCGCTGGCCTTTGGCGAAAGCGGCGTCAGACAGCGCATCCGGAATGCCCTCCGCTGGAAAAAGCCCCGCCTATGGGTCACGCTGACCGTGCTGGCGGTCTGCATCTTTGCCGTGGCGGCCTGCTCCGCCAACCCCAAGGAGGCTGACAAGTCGAGCGTATCCGAAGCCCTTTCAACCGAAGAGGACGCCTGCTATCTGACGGAAGAGCCGGAAAACATGGCAAAGATCCGCTCCATCCTTCTTTCGGACAGCTCGCTGCGGGAGCTCAACCGAGCGCAGCTGGACGGAAAGCTGTTTCTCTCCTATCTGAGCAATTTTTCCATGGATCGGGACTATGCCCGCTTTACCCTGAGCCGGGATCCGTCCGGTGCGGACGGAATATGGCGCTTCCGGGCGTTTCTCTCCGAGGACGCTTCCCAAAAACAGATGCCGACGGGTGCACGGGATGAGTTTGCCCTTTCGTCGGACACCGCGGCGTCTCTGCTCCCCTATCTGCGAGAATGGACAGAGGATGACTTTTTGCCCCTTTGGGTAACGCTCAATGCCCAGTCTCCTGTCATAATCCATGACGCGGCCACCGTCGCCCGGCTGTACGCCGGTCTGCCGGAATTGGGCGACCCCACCGAGATCTCGCAAAAGGAAGCCCTCGCCCAGCTGGGCACGATTTACAATACGGCAATTACCGCCGTCTTTTACGATCTGCCTTCCTCACACACCAAGGAATATACCCTGTGGCGGACGACTGCCGACACTTACTGCCGCATCAAGGATGAGGACGGGCTGGCACACTATTTCCGGCTGAAAAACAGGTCGTCACAGGCGCAGCGCTTCTATGACGCCTATGTCCTCCAGCAATCCCTCGGAAACGGTACGCCCTACCCCTTTGGCGGGGCCAATGCAAAGGGGCACAGTGTTCCCACAGAGTTCTGGATCAGTTCGCCCGTCAGCTCGCAGTTCACCACCGAGGCCGTCACCGATCCCGCAGGAAAGGCCGAGCTCTACGGCACCTATCATGGCATCCGCGTCCTGCGGGAGGTGCCTCCGGAGGATCGCGCCTCCGTCGACGAGCGGCAGTCCGGCTTCCTTACGGTGGATTTCCGGGACAACGGCGAGGATGTCAGCCTGTGGATGGGCAGAAAAATGCTGGTGGTGTGGAACGGCGATCACACCGACTACACCTGGTACGAGATGGAAAACGGCGAGGAGGTGTACGCCGTTTTCCACAAATACTACGACCTTTTGGTGGAGCGCACCCAGGCGAAATACGGTTTCCCCACCGTGGAGCCAACCTTCGTCAGCCACCTGTTTTCTGTGGGGGAGCAGGAGGTGTTCCGCATGGACTTCCCCTATCTGTGGGAGGAAAACGCCGAAATGGAGGCCAGCTTTGTTCCTCAGGCTGACGGGGCAAATGACTATCTCTACCGCTTTTCTCTTAAGCCCACCCCTATCGCAAAGCCCGCCGATCTGCGCCCGGTTCTCTTTCAACTGGAGCTGACGCCGGTTTCCCATCGCCCGGAGGGCTGGCCGAGCCTGCCTGTAGGCAAGACGCTCTACACCCTCACGCTTCCGGATGGGCGCACGTTTGACCTGAGCTATCACCCCGCCAGCGACGTGCAGTGGACGCCCGAAACAGAGGCGCTCTATCTGGCCATGATGGATCAGGCGCCCCAGATCCTGGAAAGCATTTCCTTTTCCGACGGCGTCACTCCCACGGCCGTGGACTAACCCGTCGAACCGGACGGAGACGGAAGCAAAGGCGCAGCCCCGGCAAACAGTGTCATAGACAGACGGATCGATACAGAAAAAGCAACTGCCCCTCGGCATATAGCCGAGGGGCGTTTCCTCAGGACCACAGGATGCTCCAGATGACAAAATCGATCTTTTTCTGGGGAGAAAAGCCGGTGTCGGGATAGACCTCGTCAAAGACCTTTACCGCCATCCTCCCGTCCCGGGAGTGGAGATAGCGGTCATACCAGCCCCGCAGACGGGCATAGGCCTCCGCCGTGCGCTTCAGGCGGCTGCCCCCCCGCTCCATGGAAAAGGGGCGGATGCCCATGCTGCCCAGGATCTGGGTATCCCACACGGGCAGGCGGGGATCAATGGTGGAAACCAGCTTGCTGGCGGTGGCGGGATCCACCGTGCCGAAGGCGCGGTGCAGATCGAGGAGCGCCTCCTCAAAGGCGGGGCTGCGGCGCTTGTTCTCCTCCAGCCATTCAAAGCAAAAACGGAGGTATTCCCGATCGGTCTGGCGCAGCTTGAAGTGGCTGACGTATGCCCGGCGGAAATGCCGATCCAGAGAGACGTCACGCCCGTCCAGCGCGTTCATCAGCCAAGCGTATTGCTCTACCCTGCGGCGCACGCTTTCCAGCGCCTGTCGGGCTTCCTCCACGTCGATCTGTTCCAGCATGCCGTCTCCCCTCCTCTCGTTTTTTTATTATATCTGTTTTATAAGAGAATGTCAAAGCAAAAAAGCGCTCCCGAATCCGAAAGGATCGGGAGCGCTTTTCGTTAGGAGACGT
>CADBTM010000124.1 GCA_902797555.1 Oscillospiraceae bacterium | reverse complement strand
TAACCCCGGATCCGTCCCACGCTGGCCGCCACGCCCACAGCGCCGAAGGTGCCGCTGGAATGGGCGTATTGATAGTACTCCATGATGGCCGCCCCTGCGCGGATGGTGGTCTCATAGCCCACCAGCATGGCTGCCAGAAAGTCATCTCTGCTGAGATCCCGCTGGTAGGCCGCCGCCAAGGCGGCTCCCACAAAGGAGGTGCCGGGATGGGCGCGGATCAGATTGTGCCCATCGTCGATGTCATAAGCGTTGGAGGAGTGCCCCATGGCCGCGGCTGCGCCGAGAAAGCCGAAGGTCTTGTCGCTGCCGATCACAGGGATCTCTCCCCCGGGAAAGGCTTTTTCCGCCAGACGCAGGCCTGCCGCAAACTGGCGGCTGCGGCTCCCGATGATCAAAGCGCCCATCAGATCGGTAAAGCAGCCCTGCATCCTCCGCCGCACCTGCTCCGGGACGTCCTCCCAGCGGGTTTTTAAAATGAAATCTTCCAGACGGTAAGTCGTCTCAAAATGCATGACACTTCCCCCCCTTTTACGGGTTATCGTAACAGTATTCCACGGCGACATGTCGCCCGGAAAAGGCATACAGCATATTGGTGTACCGGACGTGAAAGGTCATTTTGTCTCCATAGCGCCATTCTCGGCCGGTGTCGGTGACGTCCACCACCGTGTGATCGCTGCTGCATCCCACGATCTCCGCACCCGCGTCTATGGGGATGAGCATTCCTGCGTCACCCACGTCCTGGCTCCCCAGTGCGAGGATCGCCCGCATCCGACGGCCCTTGTCCTCCCGGTGAACGATCTGTCCCGACCAGTTTTTCGTGGTACCTTTCGGCGCGGAGGCCTTTTCGTGGATCTCGATGACCTCCGCCGTCAGAAGAACGCTGTCCTCCCGCATTCCGGGAAAAGAAACTCCTCTGGCAAGGCGAATGTTCATCGGGTTGGCGATGCTGCCGCCGACGCGCAGATGATTGATCTCGGGCGGCATTTCGTTTTTTCCGTCTTTCAAAAGCAGCAGATTGATCGAGCTCCCACCGGAAAGAATGTCCAGCTTTCTCCCGATGGCGTGCTCCACAGCTTTTGCTCCATCCACCAGAAAGGACAGGTTTTCGTGGGTGGGCAAAACCCCGTTGAGGCAGGCGTGATTGGTCCCCACGCCCCGCAGCTCGAGGTTGGGCAAACGCTCGCACAGCTTTGCCAGCTCGGTCAGCTCCGCGATACTGTCCACACCCTCTCTCAGATCGCCTACATCCAGCATAAGAAGCACCCCGGGGCGGGTGTGCCACCGGGCGGCCTCGGCATCCAGCGCCCGAAGGCCGTCCCCCTCGGTGAAAAGGATCAGATCCGCCCACCGGGCTGCCGCCTCCAGATCACTTGCCCCGGGGGCACGGGTGAGCAGGGTCTCCGCTCCCGGCAGAGCCTGCTTGATGTTTCGGAGATGGGCGGCGCGGGAGACGGCGATCTGTTTGCACCCTCCCGCGGCATAGGCCTTTGCGATGGGGATCTGCCCGTCGGAAAACTTGATGACGCCTGCGGTTTCGATCCCGTAATGGGCGCAAACCTTGTTCAGAACACGGGAATTGGTTTCTATGGCGTCCAGATTGACCTCGAGGTTCGGATAATGCACATCCATTTTGCGATTCTCCTTCCCGCTGCTGCAATTATCAGATGCTGCGGCCCTCAAGCGCCGCAATGCTTGTCACCACATGCTCCGCCACGCGGAAGCGCGAGCCGGGATAGTCGTGGGAATCCTCCAGCTCCAGATAGTTCACCTGCGCTCCCCTTTTTTTCAGTGCCTCCATCAAGGGGAAGATGTGGTTTTTTGCCGGTGTGGCGGTGTCCCGCGTGCCGCCGATGAAGAAATACGGCATCCCGGTATCCATTTGCTCCGCTGCCCGGAGGAAGCTCCATTCCGGAGCATGGAGCGCCATTTCTTCCTCGATGGCGTTCTCCTTCTCCAGCGTAAAGTAGCCCTCCTTCCGCTCGTCGTTCAGCTTTTGAAACGAATCCGGAAAGCGGAGATACTTTGCGGAAAAGTCGCAGGGCGACATGAGAAATGCGCCCCTGGCTTTCATCCCCGCCGCCAGGGCATTGACCATGGCAAATCCGCCCATGCTGTGTCCAAACACATACAGCCGCCGGGGATCCACGTGCATCTCGGGCGGCAGGGAGCGGATATGCTCTGCCGCAGAAAGGGTGTCTTCGATGATGTGGGAGGGAGAATAGGTCCCCTTGCTCCCCCACACGCCTCGGTAAGAGAAATACACTGCAGCCAGCCCTGCCATGCGGAAAAGCTGCGCCAGATCATAGTTCTTTTCGTTGCCGGGATAGCCGTGTGCCATCAGGATCACCGGGCAGGTGTCCTCCTCCCTTTGGCGGGCGGGAAGCAGGATCCGCCCGAACATGCGGCTTCCGCCGCTCTCGATGAACAGGGCCTCACTGTCGGGCATCACCGCCGCGTCAAGCGGGGCGTCATGAAACAAAGCGTTATCCATGGTGCAGACCTCCTGAGCCGCAAGGCTTGCCTGCGAAGTTTTTTACAAGTCGGTTTCGTTCAAAGCGAGGAGCGCCCGGGCATAGATCCGCATGGCGCGCTGCAGCCGGTCAAGAGAAACCAGCTCGTCCAATCCATGAGCGCTGCCCCGATCCTTGGGAAAACCTTCGGGAGGAAGGCAGCCGTCCATACCGTAGACCAAGGCGTTGGGCAGAAAATGGGCGTAAGTGCCGCCGCTGAGGGTGTAGGGCGGTTTGTCGTCTCCGGTGATCCCGTTGGCGATGTCGGCAAGCAGGCCGATCACGGGAAGCTCCTTGTCCAGCAGATAGGGATTGTAGACGCTGTTCCAAGAAGTCAATGTGACCCCGTTATTTCGAGCAAGTCTGGCGTAGGCGTCGGCAAGCTCCTCCGCCGTGAGAGAATCGGGATAGCGAATGTTGACGGTGAGCTGAGCGTGCCCCTCCTCGGTGGTAAGGGCTTTTGCGGAGAGCACGGGCGCGGTCATTTCCCGGGAGGGTCTGTCAAGGCCAACAGCTTCACAATGGGCGTCCAGAGAGATCTGACGGAACAGGGAGAATACGCCGCGGTCGGTCTCCGCCAGATCGCTCCGTTCCAGCAGGCGGGAGCAGATCTGGGTGACAACGTTGCCCTCTCCATTGGCGTGGGCGCCGTGACGCGGAGGAACGAAGGCTTCGATTCGCTCGTCCCCTGTCTCGATCCAGCCCTTTCCCGGCTGGAAGGGCAGATTGGCGGTCACGCGCACGCCGCTGAGAGCATGGTCGCTGCGAAGGGTGAGGTTGAGGGAGCCCTTTCCCCCATATCCCACGGGAAAGCTCCCGTCGGGGACGAGAGACAGACGGGGCGGTGTGCAGGTGTGGATAAAGCCACGGGCATCTGGATTGCCCTCCACGCCCCGCATATCGTGCATGCCGCTTTCCTCATCACTGCCCACATACATGGCCAAGTTGTAGCGCAGCGGAATGTTATGCTTGCGAAAAAGCTGCATCACGTGGAATATGGCGCACAGCTGACCCTTATTGTCGGTGGCTCCGCGACCGATGATGCAGCCCTGATGCTCGGTGGCATGAAAGGGCGGGAATCGCCAGCCTTCGCCTACGGGAACCACGTCACCGTGGAGCCAGATGCCCACATCGGGCTGACCGGGTCTCATGGCCAGGCTGACCACGCCCACGCCGTAATCTGTGACACAATAGCCGTTTTCCGTCCCCATTGCCATCACAGCGTCCAGCATGGCGCGCGGTCCTTTGCCAAAGGGCGCGCCGGGGGCTGGCTCACCCCGGACACTCTCAATGCCGATCAGGTGGATGACGTCCTGCGCCAGCGCAGGCCGCACAGCCTCGATCTCCTGATCCAGCAGATCGATCCAATGCTCGTTCATGCCAGATCATCCCTCCAGAGGCCAGGATTTGTAGAAGTTGTTGCTCTTGGTGGTGGTTGCGGGAGGCGCGGGATCCAGCTTGCGGTCGGCGATGCCCAGGATATCCTCGGGGCGCACCCAGGGTCTGCCCTGAATGCCGGAGGTCTCCTCGTGGGTGAGATAGCCCTTGTAGGCCGTCAGGCTGCGGCGGATAAAGCCGTCCTGCACGCAGGCCTCGGTCAGACCGTTGTTCATAATGTTCAGCAGCATG
>CADBTM010000123.1 GCA_902797555.1 Oscillospiraceae bacterium | reverse complement strand
TTTCCGATGATCTTTCCGAGGGCATGACTGAGGCGGCCGCTTTGGCTGATGCGCTGGAGGAGGGTCTGACCGAGCTGGACGCCGCAGAGGAAGGCCTTTCCGCCCTGCTGAACAAGCAGGCCGAAAAGCCCGCGCTGCAGCTTACCCCCTTGGACAGCGACGCGCCCTATCGCAACCAGCTCTTCCGCTCGCTGGAGGAGATCAACGCCCGGGTGGGCGCACTGACCGACGATGTGCGCGCCGGCGCTCTTGCCGACGACGTCAAGGCGATTTCCGATCAGACCTTTGCCATTTCTCAATTCCTGCTGGAGCTGGCCGATCTGGGCAAGGCACGCACCGAGTCCGATTGGATGGAGGATATCTCCGCCGGGGGAGAATCCCGGCAAAACGGCTCGATCCGCAGCAGTGAAAACAACGGAGACGTTTCGGCCGAGACCAACGCAGGCGGCGTTGTGGGCGCGGTCACGCTGGAGCTTTCCTTCGATCAGGAGGATGAGCTGGATCTTTCCTCCCTGCTGTCCGGCGGGGCAAAATACTGGATCTATGCCGTTGTCGGCGATTGCAGGAATCACGCATCGGTTTCCGCAAAAAAATCCGCCGCGGGCGGTATCGCCGGGCGGATGAATTATGGCGCGGCGCTGGACTGCGCCTCAGGCGGCGCGGTGAGCTGCGGCGGCGACTACGCGGGCGGTGTGGCTGGATTCAGCAGCGGCACCCTCCGGGGCTGCATGACCCGCGGCAGTATCTCTGCCGGCAACTATGCCGGCGGCATCGTGGGCTATGGCAACAACGTCCAGGGCTGTCTCACCATGCCCGATGTGCAGCGGGGCGCAGAGTATTGCGGCGCTGTGGCAGGCGATGTGACGGGAACGGTACTGGAGAACTATTATTCCGAAAGCGCGGTAGGCGGTGTAAATGGATTCAGCTTTACAGGTCAGTGCGATGCGGTTTCCTACGAAGAGCTGGTGGAGCTGTCGGGAAATGCCGAGCTGTTCTGCACCATCACCGTCACCTTTGTGGCGGAGGGGCGGACGGTGGCTTCGGTTACCGTGCCCTTTGGCGGCAGGGTAGAGTCCCTGCCCAATGTTCCCGACCGGGACGGCACCTATTGGAAGTGGGACTCCTTTGACAACGACGCCATCTTCCGCAGCATGACGGTGGAAGGCTGCTATGTGGGCCCTGCCACCACCCTTTCCACCGGAGAGGATGTGCCCCGTCTGCTGGTGGAGGGGACCTTTTATGAGGGGCAGACCCTATGGGTCACAGAGTATTCGGGCGCCCTGCCCGAACCGGAGCAGGCACCGCTGGACGCGCTGACCGTCACCGTCAATGACTATGCGGGCACGCTGACCGTCCGTCTGCGTCAGGAGGAGGATTGCCGGGTATATGTCTCCGGGGAGGACGGCTTTACCGAGGTTCACGCCGTCCGGGACGGCAGCTATCTGGTCTTCCCGCTGGAAAACGGCGGCACCTTCTGTACCGTGCCCCACAAAAAGAGCCCGCTGCCCTATGTGCTGGCGGGCTGCGGCGGCGGAGCTGCCCTCGCCGGGGGAGCCGCTCTGATCGCCAGAAAACGAAAAAAGAAAAAGATCAGCGCATAACAAAAAACAGCCTCAGACGAGGCTGTTTTTTCTGTCTTCAGCGCATCTTTTCCGCCAGCGCCCGGGCGGCATCCGTATAGGAAAACACAGGCGCGTTTTCATTGCCAAAGGTAAAGTAGGTGGCGCACACCACGGTGTCGCCCTTTTGCAGGATGATATAGGGGAAATGATCCCGATAGGCGCAGGCATAGTCCGCATCCAGTGGAGGCAGCTCCAGCCGGTCTTCCGTTTTGCCCGCCAGCGCGCGCGCAAGAACGCCCAGCACGCTGTATCTGCTGCTGTGGGAGCATTCCACCGCAAGCATCCGCGCCAGATGAGGCGAGCGGGTGCGGTAATACTCCACATAGATGTGGATCTGAAAGGTCTCGCCGTCGGGCAGGGTGACCGTGCCCTCCTCGTTCCAGTCTACACATTCCGGGGCGAGGGCGTCGCTCCATCGGGCAAAGGAATTGGTCAGCGGGCTGTATTCTCCACTCCGCACAAAAAAGCCCTCCGAAAACATATCCTCCAGCGAGGCAAAGGGGATCTCTTCCCCATAGGAGGCGAGGGGAGAACGGTTCTCTGTCCGGATGCTGTTGTCCCGGTTTGCCAGCACAACGAGCGACACCCCAAGGAGGATCACAACGGCGGCGATACACCCGCGCATTGCATGGTGCCATACCGCTTTTTTCTTCCATGCGCCGCTGTGCGCCAGACCGTCGCCTCGCTCCAGCCGCTTCCGCAGACGGTGCAGATGGACGGCCTGACGGACGGTGGCGGCGATGAGCAGCGCAAAGATCAGTGCCCAGAGCAGCAGCACCCAGCTCCCCAGCCGGATGGACGCACGCAGGGGATCGTGAAAAAAGAGCAGGGGATGGATCAGACCGTAATACACGTCGATGCCCAGCGTGCCCCGCACCTGCTTTTCCAGCCTGTGGATGGAATATGCCTGCACGGCGCCGTCGGTATTGAGCTCGGGCGCCTCCCCATCGTCGGTGCGGTAATAGGAAAAATTGCCCCGTGTGCCCAGATAGTACCAGCCGAGGCGGCGGCTCAGGGCGATCTGCTCTTCGTCGGGGGAAGCGTTGTCATCCAACAGACCCTTGCCGCGGCGCCGCACGTCCATGCGGTAGCGGGTGTTTCGCGGCGTGTCCCTTACAAAAGCCGCCGTTCCCGCGAAAAACGGGTCGCTCTCATCCAGATGCAACCCCTTTTTCGCCA
>CADBTM010000122.1 GCA_902797555.1 Oscillospiraceae bacterium | reverse complement strand
TCGATGACGCGCGACGCCTCCTGGTTCGCAAGGTTGATGCGACCCTTCATCTCATCGCTGGGCAGCGGCACCACCGAGACGGTGGCTTCGCTGGCATGATCGGCGGCGCACCGCTGGATGGCGGTGGCGATGATGTCCCGCGCCTTGACGTCGGCGTCCTCCTTGAGCTGACGCTCGATCTCCTTGATCTTGACGGCAGCGTCGTGGCGGGCGTCGCTCTCCACCAGAGAGATGAGCTGCGCCTTGGCTTCCTCCACGGTCAGGCCGGAGATCTTCTCCAGCATTTCCAGCTGACCCTTCTTGATGGAGGCGACCTCCTCACGCTGCTCTTCCAGTTGCTTGACCTTTTGGTTGAGCTTTTCTTCCTTGGCCTCGATGGCTTCGTATTTGCGGTCGATGGCCTCTTCCTTTTGCTGGATGCGGCGCTCCTGCTTCTGAACTTCGGCGCGGCGCTCCTTCATTTCTTTCTCGTTTTCGGTGCGGGCGCGGTAGATCTCCTCCCGGGCTTCTACCACCGATTCCCGCTTTTTGGCTTCGGCGGACTTGATTGCATCGTTGATGATCTTTTTTGCTTCCTCTTCGGCACTGCCGATTTCCTTTTCGGCAACGTTTTTGCGATAAAGATATCCTACAAAAGCTCCAGCGGCGGCAAGTATGATCGAAACAACGATCCAAACGATCCAGTACACAGCGGACGGCATTGTTTGAATCATCCTCTCATCGTTCATTCCGCACGGAACGATATATCAAAACCCATATATCAAAAATATATATACATGAAAGAATATACCGAACCATACTAAAATATATTTTATATGTTTTACAACAGTATGTCAAGTAAAGTTCCGTAATTTTTTCTTTTTTTGCACAAAAAAGGAGCGCGGACAGCGCCGCGCTCCCAAAAGGGGACGAAATTTTTCGTTTTTCTTATTTCTGCAGTCTCTTTTTCTCCCACTGGGTAACGCACAGGGAGCAGGAGATATCGCCGGTGACGTTGAGGCAGGTACGGCCCATATCGAACAGACGGTCCACGCCATAGATGATCATGATCATATTGACGTCGATGCCCATTGCGGTCAGCACCATGGCCAGCATGATCATGCCGGCGCCGGGGGTACCGGCGGTGCCGATGGAGGCGAGGGTGGCGGTGATAACGATGATCACCATCTGACCCAGAGTCAGGTGGATGCCGGAGCAGGTGGCCAGGAAGATGGTGGCAACGCACTGATAGATCGCGGTACCGTCCATATTGATGGTGGCGCCCAGAGGCAGGACGAAGGAGGAGATGCTCTTCTCCGCGCCCAGATCGGAGGCGCACTCCTCAGACACGGGCAGGGTGGCCGCAGAGGAGGTGGAGGTAAAGGCGAAGATCATTGCGGGGGCAGCGCCCTTGAAGAACTTCAGGGGGTTGATACGGGCAAAGGCGCTGGCGGATGCGGAGTAGACCAGCACGGCGTGCAGGATGTAGGCGATGTAGGCGCACAGCAGAACCAGACCCAGAGAGCCCAGAATCTTGGGGCCCTGCGTGGCGACGACCCAAGTCATCATGGTGAAAACGCCGATGGGGCTGAGGGAGATGATGAAGGTCATGACCTTCTCGATGACGGCATACAGGGTGGAAACCAGATCCTTGGCCATCTTGGCCTTTTCACCGGCAGCAAGGATACCGCCGCCCAGCAGCAGGGAGATCACGATGACCTGCAGCATGTCGGCGCTGCTGAAGGACTTCCACATGTTGTCGGGGAAAATGGCAACCAGAGTGTCCATAAAGTTCTGGCTGGTCTTGCCCGTCCACTCGGCGCCCTCGGCATTCTGCAGCACGGGGAACAGGTTGGCGCCGTTGAAGATATTGGCGATCACCAGACCGATGACGCAGGCGATGGCGGTGGTGCACAGGAAGTAGGCCACGGTTTTCCAACCGACGGAGCCCACCTTCTTCATGTCGCCCATGGATACGATGCCGTCGATCATGGACAGCAGCACAACGGGAACGACGATGAACTTGAGCAGGTTGACAAAGATGGTGCCAAAGGGTTTCAGATAGTTGGTGGTGAACGATGCGATGTTTGCGAAGTAGCAGATCAGACCAAACACGATACCGGCGACCAGTGCGATGGCGATTTGTGCCGGCAGTCCGAGTTTCTTCTTCACGGTAACAACTTCCTTTCTCTTCTTTTTTCCTTACAAGGGTATGTGTTCCTTTCTGGATCAATCATATTATAATAGAGAACAGAGAAATTGTAAAGTTTTTTTGAAAATTTAGGCGATATTACCAAAAACACAGGATGAAAATTTGTCAGAAACGCGGTTTTCAGGGGCGAAGCACCTTTCTTCCCTCCCGGATGGCCTTTTTCCAGCAGCGGTGGCACATGGCGATATAGCTGTCGTTGCCCCCCAAAAAGACCTGTTCTCCGGCGGTGATCACCGTGCCGTCCTCGGCGATGCGGGCGTTGACGATGGCCTTTGCGCCGCAGGCGCACACCGTTTTGATCTCGGTGATGGAATCGGCCACCTCAAACAGGCGGGCGCTCCCCGGGAAAAGATGGGTGAGAAAGTCGGTGCGCAGACCAAAGCACAGCACGGGGATATTGTCCTCGTCCACCAGATCCCGTAGCTGATCGATCTGCTTTGGGGTGAAAAACTGGCACTCGTCGGCGATGATCACGTCCTTGCGCTCCATGGTGCGATAGATCTCCTTGAGATCGGCCTCGGGCGGCACGGCGTCAGCCTCCTGGCAAAGACCGATGCGGGAGCGGATGACGCTCTTGCCGTCCCGTGTGTCCACCGACGGCTTGATGAGCCACACGCTCATGCCCAGCTCTTCATAATTGAATTTGGTGATCAGCGCCTGCGCGCTCTTTGAGCTACCCATGGCGCCGTATTTGAAATACAGTTTTGCCATATCCCTCTCCCCTTTCGGTTGATGCTTGTATCATACCCCAAAAGGCGTTTTTTGTAAAGCGGGGAGAAAATCCCGCCCCGACGCAATTTCCACTTGAATTCGCGGGGAATCCTTGGTATAATAAATCTGTTCCACGCAGGGTTGGTATATCGGTATTACCCCAGCTTCCCAAGCTGGTGAGGCGGGTTCGACTCCCGTACCCTGCTCCATGCAAAAAGCGCCCGCAGCTGCGGGCGCTTTTTCTCTTGTCCCCGCCTTGCGAAATCTGTCGGATTGTGGTATGATATTTTTGTATGATCCCATGTGCGATTCGGAAAAGGAGGGGCTGACCCGTGAAATCAGGAAAATGGCTGCGACCCTGCGCGCTGATTCTGGCGATGCTGACGGTGTTTTGCGGCGCCACAGCGCTGGCAGTGGACACGGCAGGCGATCCGCTGGTGACCCGCTCCTATATTCAGACGGTCTTTTCCGCTCCGCTGAGCGATTATCTCTCCTCCGCGCTGGAAATGCTGTCCGATTCGCTGCAGGCCAAAAAGGAAGGTCTGTGGACGGCGGCATCGGAGTATGCTGCCCAAAAGACCGCCGAGCGCATGGCGCAGGGTCTGACCGCACAGGTCTCCGCCCGGGCACAGCAGCTTTTGCAGCAGCAGACCGCGCCCGCCGCGTCTCCCGAGGGCATGCGTCAGGTCACCCTCTCCAGAGGGGAGACCGTCACCGGCGCCCCCGGCGCCTCGGTGATCTTTGTCACCGGAGCGGGACAGATCGCCGGCCCCGCCGGGTCTGAGGTGCTCAACGTGACGGCGGGCTCTGTCCGCACCCCCGGTCTGGCCATCAAAACCGGGATCCTGTATATGATCCTTGCCGACGACGGCAGCGGCATTCAGGTCACCTCCGACAGCGCTACCCTGCTGGTGCGGGACGGCGCCCGGGCGGGCTATGAAGAAAAATACACCCTCTATGCCGACGCCCTCAAGGAGACGGGCCTGTTCAAGGGCACGGGCGTCAGCTATGAGCTGGGACGCTCCCCCACCCGTCAGGAGGCGCTGGTCATGCTCATCCGTCTGCTGGGCGAGGAGCCTCAGGCGCTGGCCTGCACCGCCGAGACCCCCTTCCGGGATCCTCCCGTGTGGGCGGACGGCAAAAAGTATATCGCCTACGGCTATACCATGGGCTATACCAACGGCACCTCCGCCACCACCTTCTCCCCCACCGCCAACAGCGCGCTGGAGCAGTATCTCACCTTTGTGCTGCGGTCGCTGGGCTATCAGGACGGGACGGACTTTGTGTGGAACACCACCTCCAGAGATCTTGCCATCCGTCTGGGTCTCATCAGCCGGGGCGAGCTGGACGCCATCGCGCAGAAGGGCTTTATGCGGGATCACGTGGTGCTCATCTCCTTCCGCGCCCTGTCCGCGCGGCTGAAGGACAGCAACGTCACTCTGGCCGAGCGCCTTATCGACCGGGGCGTGATCACCCGGGAGCAGCTGGACGCCGCCCGCAGCATGGTGCCGTAAAAAATCCCGGGCACATTTTCGCCCCTGTGGAATAGTATGGAGTGAGAAATCTATTGAGGAGGGACTCACTTCTATGTATTCCAACTGCAATTCCTGCGGCCGCGGTTACGGCTTTTTCGGCTCTCAGCCCCTGTGGATCATCATCATCGTGGCGCTGATCCTCATCTGGGTACATTGTGGTTGTGGCTGGGGCTACGGCTGTGGCTGCAGCAACGACAACGATTGCGGCTGCGGCTGCTGACAAGTCCATAAAAAATGCCGCCCCTGCGGGCGGCATTTTTCTGTTTCTTTTGCTTTAGCCGATGACATCCTTGAACAGACGCAGGGCGTTGCCGTGGCAGATCTTGTCTACCTCGGAGGGGGTAAACACGCGGCTCAGTCCGTCCACGATCATGGGGAAGCCGGCGAAGTCCTTGTACTCCAGCTCGCCGCCGATGCCGTCAAAGTCCGAGCCCATGGCAACGGCCTCCACGCCGGCCACGTCGGCGATGTGCTTGCAGTGGCGGACGATATTTTCCACGCTGGACACCGTGGAGCCCAGCTCCAAAAACTCGTCGCAGAAGTTGACGCCGCAGATGCCGCCCTTTTCGCCCAGAGCGCGCAGCTGGCGGTCGGTCAGGTTGCGGCGATGGTCGCTGAGGGCGCGGCAGCAGGAATGGGAGGCGATAAAGGGCTTGGTGCCGTGCTCCACGATATCCCAGAAGCCGCCCTCGGACAGATGGGAGGTGTCGATGATCATGCCCAGCTCATCCATCTTGGCGATGACCTCCAGACCGAAGGGCTTGAGGGGACGGAGATGCTCCTTGGGATCCCGGGAGTTGGGATACCCGATGCTGTTTTCATAGTTCCAGGTCAGGGCGATCATGCGCACGCCCTTGTCGTAAAACTCCTGCAGCCGCTCGATCTTGCCGTCCACGGGAGCGCCGTCCTCGATGGTCAGCATGGCGGACAGCTTGCCCTCGGCCACGTTTTTCTCGATGTCGGCCACGCAGCGCACGGGGCGGATCACGTCGGGATAGAGCGCCATCTGCTGATAAAAGGCGTCGGCGCAGTTGGTGAAATAGCTGTAGGCGCTCTCGGTGACGCCATTGCGTTCGGCACAGTCGTGGGTGGGCACAAAGACCGCAAAGCACTGTACCAGCGAGCCGCCCTTCTGCAGCTTTTCCAGATTGATATGGCCGGGGCAGTCGGCCAGATTGTGATGGGCGAGATAGACCTCCATCAGCGTATCACAGTGAAGATCGACGATGTTGAATGCTTTCATACGTACCTCCTTGGTAAAAACCGTTTGTTATTCTCCGAAAATATCCCGGAAGGCGCGGAGTGCGTTGCCGTGGCAGATCCGATCCACGTCGTCGTCGGAGAAGACGCGGCTCAGGCCGTCCACGATCATGGGGAAGCCGGAAAAGTCCTCATATTCCAGCGGACCGCTGATGCCGTCAAAGTCCGAGCCCATGGCCACCGTCTCGATGCCCGCCACATTGGCGATATACCGGGCATGGCGCACGATGTCCTCCACGGTGGAAACGGTGGCGTCCAGCCGCAGGAAGGGCTTGCAGAAGTTGACGCCTACCACGCCGCCCCGTTTTGCCACGGCGCGCAGCTGATCGTCGGTGAGGTTGCGGGGATGGTCGCTGAGGGCACGGGCGCAGGAGTGGGAGGCGATAAAGGGCTTGCTGCCGTGGTTGGCCACATCCCAGAAGCCGCCCTCCGACAGATGGGAAACGTCCACCGCCATGCCCAGACGCTCCATCTCGGCGATGACTTCCAGGCCGAAGGGCTTGAGGGGGAGCATATGTGCCTCGGGATCCCGGGAGTTGGGATAACCGATGCTGTTTTCATAGTTCCACGTCAGGGACATCATGCGCACGCCCCGGTCGTAAAACTCCTTTACGCGCTCGATCCTGCCTTCCACGGGAACGGCGTCCTCGATGGTCAGCATGGCGGACAGCAGGCCGGCGTCCCGGTTTTTTTCGATCTCCGCCACCGTGCGCACGGGACGGATCTGGTCGGAAAACTTCTCCATCTGACGGTCAAAGGTATCGGCGCAATGGAGAAAATATTCATAGGGGCCTTCGGTGATCCCTCTGCGCACAGCGCCCTCGTGGGTGGGGATAAAGGCGGCAAAGCATTGCACCAGCGAGCCGCCCTTCCACAGCTTTTCCAGATTGATGTGGCCGCTGGCGGTGGCAAGATCCTCTTTCCCCAGCCGGTGGATGTCGGACAGTGTATCGCAGTGCATGTCAAAAATATTGAATTGTTTCATATTGCGCGCTCCTCCCAAGTAGTTTTTGCAAGTATCATAATGCACTCAAAAAGGGAAAAAGTCAAGACGGAGTTTGTCCGCAAAAAACAAAACCATCGGCATGGCCGATGGTTTTGTCTTGTCATTTATTTCAGCTCGTGGATGAAGATTCCGGACAGCAGCTTGGGCTCAAACCAAGTGGACTTGGGAGGCATGATCCGACCGCTGTTGGCGATGCTCATCAGATCCTCGATGGAGGTGGGGCACATGGCAAAGGCCACGGCCATGCCGTTTTCCACCCGACGCTCCAGCTCGCCCAGACCGCGGATGCCGCCGACAAAGTCGATGCGCTTGTCGGTGCGGGGATCGCCGATGCCCAGGATGGGGGTCAGCAGGTTCTGCTGCAGGATGGAGACGTCCAGCTGCGCCACCACATCGCTCTCGTCAAAGGTGCCCTTCCGGGCGGTGAGCTTCCACCACTGGCCGTCCAGATACATGCCGAAGGTGTGCTTTTCGGTGACGTGAGGCGCCTGGGTGCCGATCTGCTCCACGTCAAACTTTTCGGCCACCTTGGCCAGGAACTCGGCCTCGGAATTGCCGTTGAGGTCGGCCACCACACGGTTATAGTCCATGATGGCCAGCTGCTCGTCGGGGAAAAGCACGCACAGGAAGAAGTTGAACTCCTCCTCGCCGGTATAGTCGGGATTCTGCACCCGACGCTTGCGGGCAACGCGCACCGCGCTGGCGCAGCGGTGATGGCCGTCGGCGATATACAGCGCGGGGATGGCGGCGAAGGCGCCCTGAATGGCGGCGATGTCGGCATCGTCGTCGATGACCCAGCAGGTCTGGCGGACGCCGGCGTTGTCAAAATCGTAGACCGGCTTTTTGGCGACGGTCTTTTCCACCACGGCGTTGACGGTGGGGTCGGCCTTGTAGGTCAGGAAGATGGGTCCGGTGTTGGCGTCGCAGAAGTCCACGTGGTTGCAGCGGTCGTCCTCTTTTTTGGCGAGGGTGAGCTCGTGCTTTTTCACCACGTTGTTCTGGTAATCGTCCACGCTGGCGCAGGCCACGATGCCCGTCTGGGCGCGGCCGTCCATGATCTGACGGTAGACGTAATAGCAGGGCTTGGCGTCCTTCTGATAGACGCCCTGCTTTTTCATATCGTTGAGGCGGGAGGCCGCGGTCTCATAGACCAGCTGGGAATACATATCGGTATCCTCGGGCAGATTGACCTCGGCGCGGTCGATGCGCATAAAGGAATAGGGATTGTCCTTGACGTACTCTCTCGCTTCCTGCGAGTTCATCACGTCATAGGGCAGCGCGGCCACCTTGTCCACCAGCTCGGGGGTGGGACGGACGGC
>CADBTM010000121.1 GCA_902797555.1 Oscillospiraceae bacterium | reverse complement strand
TCCCCCACCCGCACCGATCGGGCGGAATTGTAGGAGGTGTTGAGGGCATAGCCCACGCCGCCGGCGTCGATGACCACCATGGAGGCTTCTACCGCCGCCACCTCTCCGGAGATATAATAAAACATAAGGACTCCTCTTTTCCGATGCTCAGACAGAGTTATACAAATACATTATACTATATAGCGTTGTTAAAAACAACCGGTTTTCGCAAAAAAAGAAAAGCCCTTTTGGGGCTTTTCGTCGGGTGGTGTTTTTTGTTCAGTGATCTGATTTCAGTCCGGCGCCGCACATGGTGATCAGCGTGTCCGGCGTGTCGCCGTAAAGTCTGCAATAGTTCAGATAGGCGGCATAGTTTGCGGCGGTGGTGTGCTCGCAATAGATGCCCTGTTTTGCCAGAGCCTCCCGGGCGGGCAGGATCTCATCCTCCGGCGCATGGACAAAGCGCACGCCGTATTTGCGGGCATAGGCCAGGATCTCCTCGCCACGCATGGGCTTGCCGATGGCGATGCCCTCGGCGATGGTGGGGGTGGGACGAATATCCGCGGGATGCTCCAATCCCTGCTCGGCCGCCTGCAAAAGCGGGTCGCAGGTCTCGGTCTGGAGCGCGATGATCTGAGGTGCCCCATCGATCCGCCCTGCGGCGATCAGCTCGTCCAACGCATGCATCACGCCCAGAAACAGGGTGCCGTTGCCCACGGGGATGACGATGTTTTTGGGGAGCCGCCCCAGCTGCTCGTACACCTCGTAGAGATAGGTTTTTGTGCCCTCGTAAAAGAAGGGGTTATACACATGGTTGGCGTAGTAGACGCCCTCTTTTTCCACCGTCTCCCGGCATACGTCGGCACAGTGATCCCGCGAGCCGGGCACCACAGTGCACTGTGCGCCGTGGGCGCGGATCATGCCGATCTTTTTGGGGCTGGTGCCCTCGGGGACAAAGATCTGGCAGGCGATGCCCGCCCGGGCGCAATAGGCCGCCACGCTGTTGCCGGCGTTGCCGCTGCTGTCCTGTACCACCTTGTCCACGCCGATGGCCTTGCAATGGGCAACGAGCACCGCCGCGCCACGATCCTTAAAGGACAGGGTGGGCATGAAATAGTCCATCTTGAGCAGCACGTTTTCGTCCAGCGGGACGATGGGGGTCATGCCCTCGCCCAGCGTGATGGTTTTCCAGCTCTCGCCCTCCAGCGCCATAAACCGGCGATAGCGGAACAGGCTCCATTCCTTTTTGTCCACCTGCCCCAGATCAAAAGCCGGCGGGGTAAAGTCCAGCTTCCACAGGCCGCCGCAGTCGCATTTTGCCTTTCGCGTGGCGACGCTCTCCCGTTTTCCGCACTTTGCACAAACAAAATCCATTGGTTTCTCCTCACAAAAAATGCTTCCGCCAAAGCAGGCGGAAGCAAGCATTCTTACAGGGAAACTTTCCCCTGAACGTCGCCGGTCATGCCCACGGCGTTGGCCTCGTCCAGATCCACGTGGCAGCAGGTGACATATTCCGGCGAGACCCGAACGAGCACATCCTCAAAGGTGAGGGAGCGCTTGTCGCTGTGCACCGACACCCGGACGGTCTCGCCGTCGGCCGCATGGAGCTCCTCCGCATCCTCGGGGGTGAGGTGGACGTGGCGCTGGGGCACGATGACCCCTTCCTCCAGATCGATTTCGCCGCAGGGGCCCACCAACACGCACGAGCCCGAGCCGCTCAGGTCGCCGCTGGCGCGGATGGGCGCCTGCAGACCGAGAGCGCGGCAGTCGGACATGGAGATCTCCACCTGCGTCTTTTCCCGAACGGGGCCGATGAGATTGGCGCTCACCTTGCCGCCCGGGCCAAGGATCTGGATATCCTCGGCGGCGAGGAACATCCCCGGCTGACGCAGATATTTCCGGGGCGTCAATTTGTGCCCATATCCGAACAAAATGTCCAGATGCTCCTGACAAAGATGGACGTGACGAGCGATGGCTTCTACCACAACATGCATACGATTCCCTCCCGAAAAACAGGAATTGTTCTGATGAGCATTATACCACATCCCGGAAGAATTATCAACAGCAACCGAAAAACTCCGTCTGGTATGCAAAACAGCCGCCATCCGGCGGCTGTTTTTGCAGGCATATCTTACAGATTGTAATACTTTTCAAACTCGGCGGGATGGGGGATCTGGCTGAGCTCGCGGCATTCCGCCCGCTTGCGGGAGATGAAGTTGCGCAGCAGCTCCTCGGGGAAGACCCCTCCGGCGGTGAGATAGTCGTGATCCTGCTCCAGTGCGTCCAGCGCCTGCTCCAGCGAGGTGGGCAGGTGGCGGAGCTTGGCCTTTTCCTCGGGGGACAGGTCGTACAGGTTCACGTCGTAGGGACCCCAGCCGTTGGCGTGGGGATCGATCTTGTTGCGGATGCCGTCGATGCCGGCCATCAGGATCGCGGCATAGCAGAAATAGGGATTGCAGGTGGCGTCGGGGTTGCGCAGCTCGAAGCGGCGCAGCTTGGGGCTCTTGGCATAGGCGGGGATGCGGATGACCGCCGAGCGGTTGGAGGTGGCATAGCCCACCGTCACCGGCGCCTCAAAGCCGGGCACCAGACGCTTGAAGGAATTGGTGGAGGGGTTGGTGATGGCGCACAGGGAGGCGATGTGCCTGAGCAGGCCGCCCATAAACCAATGGGCTTCCTTGGACAGATGGGAATAGCCCTCGTCGTCAGAGAACACCGGCTCGCCGTTTTTCAGCAGCAGCATATGGACGTGCATGCCGCTGCCCGCCTCGCCGTACACCGGCTTGGGCATCAGGGTGGCGCTGAGGCCGTATTTTTCCGCCACGTTGTGAATGATATATTTGATCATCATGCTGCCGTCGGCCATGGTGGTCATATCCCCCAGCAGAGGCTCGATCTCAAACTGGCCTGCGCCGCCCACCTCGGGGTGATGATATTTGACGGGGATGCCGGCCTTTTCGATCTCGAGGCACATCTCGCTGCGTGCTTCATAGGTGCGATCCAGCGGCTTTGCCACATGATAATGCTTTTGCGCGGGGACGACCAGACCCAACCCCTGGGAGCCGCTGTTCCAATGCGCCTGAGAAGCGTCGATGGAATAGCCCACCTGATCGTGCTGCACCGTCCAGCCCACCTGATCAAAGAGATAAAACTCAAACTCGGGCAGGATCTTCATCTCGTCGGCGATGCCGGTCTCCCGAAGATAGTCCATTGCCGCCTGCACGATGTTGCGGGGATACTGCTTGAGAGGGCGGTTGTTGGGATAATCGATGATCATGGCGTTGCCGATCATGGACAGCGTCTTGATGGAGCAGAAGGGGTCGATCATGGCGGTGTCCAGATCGGGCACATAGACCATATCGCTCTTTTCCACCACGGCATAGCCATAGTTGGACGCGTCAAAACCGATCCCGTTTACCATGGTGTCTTCATTGAAGTTTTTTGCGGGGATGGTCACGTGGCGGAACTGGCCGTTGATGTCCACGATCTTAAAGTCCACCATCTGAACGTCCTGCTCCTGAATGATGCGCATGATATCCTTTGCGGTGCGATTCATAGCTTTCCTCTTTCTCCGCCCAGGGCGGCATTTCCGTTCTTTTTTAAAAAAAACAGGGATTTGCTTTGCTTTTACCATACCAGAATTTGACCGCAAAAGCAACCCTTTCCCCGGGTTTGCCTGCAAAGTTTCCGGACAGTCAACCCGAAGGGCAAAAATTCCCCGGCGGAGCGTCCCGCCGGGGAAAACCCTTTTGCTCAGTCAAATTGCCGGAGAATGTATTCCTTCACCTGCTCCAGCTTGCTTTCCTTCCATGCCCCTTCCCGCTCGGTCTCGGCAAAGGGGATCATTTCATAAAAGTCCATATGGGCGCCCTTGGCAAAGCCGTCGGGCTCCTCGCTGAAGAAATAGGCGTCCCACACCTCTTTGGGGGCGTCGGTAAAGCGCTTTGGCTCCAGATAGATCATCTTTTTCTTTTCCTCGTGGACAAAGGCGGCGGCGGACAGCGGCGCCAGCTTTGCATATTCCTCGGCGGAAACGTCGGTGAAGATGGCGGGCAGCTCTCCCGCGGCGATGCGCTCCTCCCCGCGGAGGATGCGGGTGCCCTGGGCGTCAAAGGTAAAGCCGCTCTCGGTGAAGTTCAGCTTGAGCAGCAGCGCCACGTCGGTGTAGGGGTGGACGCGCTGATAGTCGGTGTCAAAGATAAAATTGCCCAGCGAGTAGAAGATCGCCTTTCCGTCGGGGAAGGTCTCGTAGTTTTCGGGCACATGGGGATGGTGCGCCACCACCACGTCGGCGCCCAGCTCCAAAAAGCGGATGTACCTGCTGCGGGTGTAGGGATTGGGCATGGAGGAAAACTCCTCGCCCCCGTGGGAAACGATGACGCACCAGCGGCATTTTGCCTTGACCTCGGCGATGCGCCGGGCAATATAGTCCATGTCGTCCCAACGGAAGATGCCGGGATCGGATTGGGTGGCGGGAACGCACTCGGTCTGGTACGCCACGCCGATCAGGCCGATGCCGCCCGCCTCGTCCAGATAGACCGGCTGGGACGCTTCCACCTCGTTGACCCCTGCGCCGATGGTCCTGCAGCCCATCTCGGAGGCGATGCGGCGGGTGTTTACCAGGCCCTCCCGTCCGGCGTCCATGATGTGGTTGTTGCTGATGTTCCAGATGTCGGCGCGGATCTTTTTCAGCACGCAGGTGGCGGCGGGATCCATGGCATGGAAAAACACGCCCCGGCTTCCGTCGTCCTTGGCGTCCATCACGGCCGCCTCCACGTTGGCCACCACATGATCCGCCGAATGGAAAAAGCGCAGAATGGTGGGATCCAGCAGGTCGGGATCGGTCCACTTTCCGCTCATGTACCGGTCAAAGCCGATATCGCCGGTGAAAACGATGGATGTTGTATCTTTCGCCATATCCTTTTCCTCCCAAAGCGTTTTTCTCTGTTTCGGATGAGAAAATTATACCATATCCGAAAGAAAAAAACAGCCCCGCGGGGCTGTTTTTTGTAATTTTGTGGTTTCTCTTCCGGAGATTATTTCTTCGACAAAAACTCCAGAATGCTGTGGGCGGCGATATTGCCCTCGCCCACCGCCTTGGCGATCTGATAGGGCGCGCCGGTACAGTCGCCCGCAGCAAAGCAGCCCTCCACATTGGTGGAGCAGTCCCGCTTGGTGACGATGTGGGCGCCCTCGGTCTCCAGTCCGGGCATCAGAGAGGTGGGTGCAACGGCGCCCCGCAGGCAGAACAGGCCGTCCACCGGCACTTCGGTGCCGTCCTTGAGGACGACGGCATTCATCTTCAGCCCGCCCTTGACCTGAACGATGGGGCTTTCCAGCCGCTTGACGTTGTCCAGCGCCACGGCGCAGTCGGGATAGCCGGCATAGAGATAGACCGTCTCGGCCATCTGCGCCAGATATTCCACCTCGTCCTCATAGCGCTTTGCTCCGCAGAAGACGGCGATGGTTTTGCCCTTATAGAAGAATCCGTCGCAGGTGGCGCAATAGCTGACCCCTCTGCCCAGATATTCCTCCTCGCCGGCAAAGCCCTTGGTGGAGATCACCCCGGTGCACAGCAGAACAGCTCTGGCCTCGAACACCTCGTTGTCGGCCAGCAGCATAAAGTCCTTTGGCCGGGAGATCATGGTCACCAGCTTGTCGGTCATCTCCAGCTCCATCTCCTGGGCATGGGCGCGGAAGCGGGCATTCATCTCCTCGCCGGAGATGACGCCCAGGCCGGGATAATTGCCGATCCGGTGGGATTTTTCCACCTTGGGGCTCATGGCCGGGGAGCCAAACCAGATCAGGCTTTTTCCCCGCATTTTCAAAGTGATGGCAGCGGACAGGCCCGCGGGGCCTCCGCCGACGATGGCAACGTCAAACATATGCTTCACCTCACAGTGTATTTCTCTATCTTTTCCCAGTTTACAGGAAATAACCGCCCGCTGCAACCGTTTTCCCCAAAGTTCATATTTTTGTCGCAATTTTTCTCCCTGCTCTTGTGTTTTTGCGGAATCTATCGTAAAATAAGCGAGAAAGCAGAATCGGAGGATTTGAAATATGTCTGAACAGCCTGCCCGCCCCAAGCGCCGCTGGGGTGACCGTCGGGACGGCCGCCGGGTCAAGGCGCCCGGGCTGCAGACCGTCATGACCTATCTGATGCCAAAGCGCACCGACTGCGAGGTATATCTCCATGACACCATCGACGCCACCGAGCTGGTGCGCTGGCTGGAGCAGAAAAACGCCTCCCATCCCGATTACAAGACCACGGTGTTCCACTGCTTTTTGGTGGCCATGGCCCGCATGGTCAAGGAGCGCCCTCTGATGAACCGCTTTATTCAGGGCTTCCGCATCTACGAGCGATATGATATCACCCTCAGCTTTGTGGCAAAGCGCCGCTTTGCCGACAGCGCGGAGGAATCCCTCATGGTGCTCACCGCCCACGACGACGACACGCTGGACGCCGTTTCCCGCAAGATCGTGGGCAACGTGCGGGAGTCCCGCAAGAGCGAGCACTCCACCGGCGGCGTGGACGCCAAGATGGACACCTTTGCAAAGTTTCCCCGCTTTCTTCTGATCATCGCGGGAAAGGTCATCCGCACGCTGGACTTCTGGGGCAAAAACTTTCCCTCGCTCACCGAGGGCGACCCCAACTATACCACCGTCCTTGCCTCCAATCTGGGCAGCATCCAGTGCCCCTCGGTCTATCACCATCTCAACAACTACGGTACCAACAGCATCATGGTGACCATCGGCACCCTGCATAAGGCCGAGATGCTCATGCCCGACGGGACAAAGCAGATCCGGGACGTGGTGGACATCGGCGCCACGCTGGACGAGCGCATTGCCGACGGCTTTTACTTTGGCCGCAGCCTGCGCCTGATCAAGCATATTTTCGCAAATCCCGACCTGCTGGACGTGCCCATCGGCCAGCCCAGCGAATTCCAGTATTGATTGCACAAACCCTCTTGCATCCCGCAAGCAGATACGCTATACTGTTCTTGCCTGACATTAAGATCCGTTCTGCGTGAAAGGCGCGAAGAAAAAGCCGTTTTTCGCCGCGCCATACTGCGCGGCGATTCTTTTTCCCCGAAAGGAGACCTCTATGACCGACGCGACCCGCCGAATTGCCGAAACCCTCATCCGGGAGCATGCCCTCCCAAAGCAGGACTATGCCCGCCTGATCCGTGAGAGGGACGACGAGCTGGCGAAACTGCTGGCGGAGCACGCCCGCCGGGCGCGGGAGCGCTATTACGGCAGCGACGTGTTTACCCGCGGCCTCATCGAGATCAGCAACTTCTGCAAAAACGACTGTCTCTATTGCGGCATCCGGCGAAGCAACCGGGATTGCGTCCGCTATCGTCTCACCGAGGAGGAGATCGCCGCCTGCGCCCGGGAGGGCTACGCTCTCGGCTTTCGCACCTTTGTCCTGCAGGGGGGCGAGGACGGCTATTACACCGACGAGCGTCTGTGCTCCATTGTCGCCCGCCTCAAGCGGGAGCATCCCGACTGCGCCGTGACCCTGTCCATGGGCGAGCGGGAAAGGGACAGCTATCAGCGCCTGTTTGACGCGGGCGCCGACCGCTATCTGCTCCGTCACGAGACGGCCGACCGGGCGCATTACGGCCGCCTCCATCCCCCGGAGATGTCCTTTGACCACCGGATGGCCTGTCTGAAAAATCTGCGGGAGATCGGCTATCAGGTGGGATGCGGCTTTATGGTGGGCTCCCCCTTCCAGACGCCCGAAACGCTGGCCGAGGATCTCAGGTTTATCGAGACCTTCCGCCCCGATATGTGCGGCATCGGGCCATTTGTCCCCCACCACGGGACGCCCTTTAAGGATATGCCCGCGGGGACGGCCGAGCTGACCTGCTTTTTGCTCAGCGTGATCCGGCTGATCCACCCTCCGGTGCTTCTCCCCGCCACCACCGCTTTGGGCACCATCCATCCCCGGGGACGGGAGCTGGGACTGCTGGCCGGCGCAAACGTGGTCATGCCCAATCTCTCCCCCGTGGCGGTGCGCAAGCAGTACGAGCTGTATGACAACAAGCTGTGCACCGGAGAGGAATCCGCCCAATGCCGGGACTGTCTGGACGCGAGAGTGCGCTCGGTGGGGTGCCGACTGGTCACCGCCCGGGGCGATATCCGTTTTCAGGAAAAACAATCGTTATAACACATGCATTACGATAAAGGAGAATCCTTATGACAAAATATGATCCCCGTTCCCTCAAGGCCGAGGAGTTTATCAACGACGCGGAGATCCGCGAAACGCTGGCCTATGCCGAGGCGCACAAAAACGACGTTGCCCTCATCGACGCCATTCTGGAAAAAGCCCGTCCCCGCAAAACGGCCACCGGCTGCGAGTGCACCGGTCTGACCCATCGGGAAGCCTCTGTTCTGCTGGCCTGCGAGATCCCGGAAAAGATCGAGCGGATGTACGAGATCGCCGAGGAGATCAAGCTGGCCTTTTACGGCAACCGTATCGTCATCTTTGCCCCGCTCTATCTGTCCAACTATTGCGTCAACGGATGTCTGTACTGTCCCTACCATCTGAAAAACAAGCACATCCCCCGGAAAAAGCTGACCCAGGAGGAGGTGCGCGCCGAGGTCATCGCCCTGCAGGATATGGGGCATAAGCGTCTGGCCATCGAGGCGGGCGAGGATCCCGTCAACAATCCCATCGAATATATCCTCGACTGCATTCACACCATCTACAGCGTTCATCATAA
This sequence comes from Oscillospiraceae bacterium, assembly GCA_902797555.1. Lineage (GTDB taxonomy): Bacteria > Bacillota > Clostridia > Oscillospirales > Butyricicoccaceae > UBA4644. The sequence goes on along the minus strand of CADBTM010000121.1, from coordinate 2,142 downwards.
GAACGGCGATATCCGGCGGGTCAACGTCAACATCGCCGCCACCACGGTGGAAAACTATCGCAAGCTGAAGGAAGCCGGCATCGGCACCTATATTCTGTTTCAGGAGACCTATCACAAGGAGAGCTATCTCACCCTCCATCCCACCGGCCCCAAGCACGATTATGCCTATCACACCGAGGCCATGGATCGCGCCATGGAGGGCGGCATCGACGACGTGGGTCTGGGCGTGCTCTTCGGTCTGGAGCGGTACAAATACGAGTTTGCCGGCCTGATCATGCACGCCGAGCATCTGGAGGCCGTCCACGGCGTGGGTCCCCACACCATCAGCGTTCCCCGGGTCAAGCGCGCCGACGATATCGACCCCGATGCCTTCCACAACGGCATCGACGACGAGACCTTTACCAAAATCGCCGCCTGCATCCGGCTGGCGGTGCCCTATACCGGCATGATCGTCTCCACCCGGGAAACCGAGGACGTGCGGCAGAAGCTGCTGCGCGTGGGCATCTCTCAGGTGAGCGGCGGCTCCCGCACCTCGGTGGGCGGCTATACCCAGGAGGAGCGTCCCCACGACACCGAGCAATTTGACGTTTCCGACCAGCGGACGCTGGACGAGGTGGTGCGCTGGCTGATGGAGACCGACCACATCCCCTCCTTCTGCACCGCCTGCTATCGTGCGGGACGGACGGGCGACCGGTTTATGGCGCTGTGCAAGAGCGGTCAGATCCTCAACTGCTGCCACCCCAACGCCCTGATGACGCTGGCGGAGTATCTGGAGGATTATGCCTCCCCCGAAACCAAGCGGGTGGGCTATGACATGATCGCCCGGGAACTGAACAACATCCCCAAGGAAAGCGTCCGCAAGATCGCCCAGCAGAATATCGCCGATATCCGCTCGTCCAATCGGCGGGACTTCCGTTTTTGAGGAACAGCCATGAGCCTGAATGAGACTCCCTCCGGTCAGCGGATCCACATCGGCTTTTTCGGTCTGCGCAACGCGGGAAAATCCAGTCTGGTCAACGCCGTCACCGGGCAGGAGCTTTCGGTGGTATCCGAGGTAAAAGGCACCACCACCGATCCGGTGAAAAAGTCCATGGAGCTTCTCCCGCTGGGGCCGGTGGTCATCATCGACACCCCCGGTCTGGATGACACCGGCGCTCTGGGGGAAAAGCGGATGGAAAAAGCCCGCCGGGAGCTGGCGCATACCGATCTGGCCGTGCTGGTGATCGACGCCTGCGCCGGCATGTCGGAGGACGACCGGGCGCTGGAAAGCGAGCTGATCGCCCGCAAGCTGCCCTATCTCGTCGCCTATAACAAGGCCGATCTGCTGTCTTCCCGGCCCGAGCTGCCGGAAAACGCCCTGTACGTCAGCGCCGTCACGGGAGAAAACGTGGACGCGCTCAAGACCCGTCTCGGCGCCTTTGCCCCAAAGGGGCGGGAAAAGCGTCTCGTCACCGACCTGCTCTCCCCCGGAGACCGGGTGATCCTTGTGATCCCGGTGGACGGCTCCGCCCCAAAGGGGCGGCTCATTCTCCCCCAGCAGCAGACCATGCGGGAGCTGCTGGACGGACACTTTGTCTTTTCCGCCTGCCAGCCCGAAGAGCTGCCCCGGCTTTTGCGCCGGGACGACCCGCCCGCGCTGGTGATCACCGACTCCCAGGCCTTTGGCGCGGTGTCCCGCGCGGTGCCCGAGACGATCCCCCTCACCTCCTTTTCTATCCTGTTTGCACGCTTCAAGGGCAACCTGAGCCAACTGGTGGAGGGTGCGCGGGCGCTCAGGCACCTGCATGACGGAGACCGGGTGCTGATTAGCGAAGGCTGCACCCACCACCGCCAGTGCAACGACATCGGCACGGTCAAGCTCCCCGGATGGATCGAGGGCTTTACCGGGGTCAAGCCCGCCTTTTCCTTTACCTCCGGAGGCGAGTTTCCCGCCGGGCTGGAGGAATACTCCCTCATTGTCCACTGCGGCGGCTGCATGCTCAACGAGGCCGAGATGACCTACCGTCTGGCGCAGGCCAGAGCGGCGGGCGTCCCCATCGTCAACTATGGCGTGGCCATCGCCATGATGCACGGCATTCTGGCGCGAAGCCTGTCGCCCTTCCCCGACCTTTCTCTGTAAAAGGAAATGCCCCCGCTGCCATG
>CADBTM010000120.1 GCA_902797555.1 Oscillospiraceae bacterium | reverse complement strand
CTTACAGGCGGCCACGCACGAGCCGTAACCGAGACATGCGGAGGGGCAGGCCATGGGCGTGCCGGCGACCTTGTTGGCAGCGGCGCAGGTGGTCAGACCGTCATAATTGTACTTTTTGACGGCGCGCTCGCCGCCGCAGCAGTAGACATGAGCGACCATACGCTCGGAACCGGTGTCTTCCACGCCCATGATCTTGGCCACCTTGGCAGCCACAGCGGGACCGCCCACAGGGCAGGCAGAGATCTTGGCTTTGCCGCCGACGATGGCTTCGGCGCAGTTGGCGCATCCGGCAAAGCCGCATCCGCCGCAGTTGGCGCCGGGCAGCACGCCGAGGATCTCGTCGATACGCTCGTCATGCTCCACATAGAAGATCTTGGAGGCAAAGGCCAGCAGAGCGCCGAACACCGCGCCCAGGATGCCGAGAACGGCAACGGCATAAATTACGTTTGTCATATCAGTATGCCCTCCTTACCACGGAATGCTCATGCCGGAGAAGCCCATAAAGGCCAGTGCCAGCAGGCCGGCGGTGACCAGAGCGATGGGGAAGCCTTCAAATGCCTTGGGATAGTCGGCAAAGCGGAGCTTTTCCCGGATGCTGGCGAACAGCACGATAGCGATCAAAAAGCCGATACCGCCGGTGACGCCATACACGACGCTCTCGATGAAGTTGTAGTTGTTCTGGGTGTTCAGCAGCACCACGCCCAGCACCGCGCAGTTGGTGGTGATCAGGGGCAGGTAAATGCCCAGAGCGCTGTACAGGCTGGGAACGGCCTTCTTGAGGAACATTTCCACAAACTGCACCAGAGCGGCAATGACCAGGATGTAGGCCAGCGTCTGGAGATAGGCCAGACCGAGGGCGACCAGAACGAACTTGTTGATGACCCAGCAGATGGCGGAGGCCAGACCCATAACGAAGATAACGGCCATGCCCATGCCGGCTGCGGTGTCCATCTTCTTGGAAACGCCCATGAAGGGGCAGATGCCGAGGAACTGGGAGAAGATGAAGTTATTGATCAGAATGGCTCCCAGAGTGATGTCGAGAAGTTTGGCAAATTCCATTATTCAGCATCCTCCTTCTTTTCCTTCTTGTCGCCCTTGCCCAGCATGTGCTGAACGAAAGCGATGATGCAGCCCAGCGTCAGGAAGCCGCCCACAGGCAGCGCCATAACCAGAGCGCCGTACTGTGCGGGGAAGATCTGAATGCCGGAGCCGGTGCCGTCAAAGACCACCTTAAAGCCGTTGGTCACATCGATCATACCGCCGCCGAAGGAGCCCTTGCCCAGCAGCTCGCGGATGACGCACATAATCACCAGCACCATGGTGTAGCCCAGACCCTGGAAGATACCGTCGAGGGCGGAGGCGCCGATGGTGTTTTTGGCGGCGAAGGCCTCAGCACGGCCGATGATGATGCAGTTCACCACGATCAGGGGGATGAACACGCCCAGAGCCTCGCTCAGCGCGGGGATAAAGGCCTTCAGAACCAGATCGACGATGGTGACGAAGCCGGCGATGACGACGACGTAAATGGCGATACGGATGTCATTGGGGATGATCTTGCGCAGAGCGGAGATACAGATGTTGCAGCAGGTGAGGATGATGATAACCGACAGACCCATGCCCACGCCGTTGAAAAGGGCGGTGGTGATGGCCATGGTGGAGCACATGCCCAGCAGCTGAACGAGAACGGGGTTCTGCGTGATCAGACCATCTTTGAATTGTTTCTTCACATTCATGGTTGTTGATCCTCCTTAACCCACAGACTTGGCGGCGGCGATGGCGTCATTGACACCGCGGCACACCGCGCGGGAGGTGATGGTGGCTCCGGTGATGGCCTGCACGGTGCCGCCGTCCTTGGTGACGGCAGCGCTGGTCAGTCCGACGAACTGAGCGCGGAAGTTCTGGCCGTCCACGCCGGTGCTGGCCGCCACGGCGCCCAGACCGGAGGTCTCACTGTGCTTGACGATGGAAACGCCGGTGACGGTATAGGAGGTATCCATACCGATGATCATTTCCACATTGCCCTGAGAGCCGGACTCGACGACCTTGACCACATAGCCCTTGTCGCCGGCCTTGAAAACGTTGAGGATGTTGGCGTTGTCGCCGGTATAGCTCAGCTCTTCATAAGAGGAGGCGGGCAGGACTTCCTGCATGGCCTTTTCCTGCTTTTCCTTTTCGATGGCGGCGATGCGATCCTCGGTGACCATATTGACCAGACCGAGCAGCAGCGCGACCACGGCGCTTACGGCGAACAGGATGATGGCCAGCTTGACGATTTTGTTATTCATTACTTGGCCGCCTCCTTCTTTTCTTTGGGCTCCTTGACGGGCTTCACATAGCCGAACTTGACGGGCTGAGAGATCTTCTCAATCAGGAAGACGCAGCAGTTCATGATCAGGATGGCGTAGGAAACACCCTCGGGATACGAGCCGAAATAACGGATGAGAACGGTGAGCACACCGCAGCCGATACCGTAGATGATCTGGCCGTTGGGCGTGACGGGGGAGGAAGCGTAGTCGGTGGCCATAAAGATGGCGCCCAGCATCAGACCGCCGGACAGAACCTGATAGGCCATCCATGTAAGTGCGCCGGCGTCGCCCTTGTGGAAGATCAGGGTGAGCACGGCAACCGTGCCGATAAAGGAAACGGGGATGCGCAGGTTGATCACTCTGCGCCACAGCAGCCACAGGCCGCCCACCAGCAGCGCCAGCGCGGAAATCTCACCCAGAGAGCCGCCCACCATGCCCAGCGCGGCATCCAGGATGGAAGCCTCGGGGAGCTGGCCGGCCTTGAGAGAAGAAAGCGGAGTGGCGGCGGTGACGATATCCGCATTGCTGAACAGGGGCAGCGCGGTGCGGATCTTGGCCCAGGTGGTCATGTAGACGGCATAGGAGGCCATCAGGAAAGCACGGCCGCCCAGCGCGGGGTTCATAAAGTTCTTGCCGATGCCGCCAAAGAGATTCTTGACGACGACGATGGCAAAGAAGTCGCCGATGAGGATCATCCACCAGGGAGCGGTGACCGGCAGGGTATAAGCCAGCAGGAGACCGGTGACCACGGCAGAAAGGTTGCCCACGGTCTGGGGCTTTTTCAGCAGCTTGCAGTAGAGCCACTCAAAGAACACGCAGCCGACCACGGAAACGCAGACGCTGATGATGGCGCGGGCGCCAAAGATGAACAGCGCCATTGCCAGAGCGGGAAGCAAACCGATGATCACGTCCAGCATGATCTGACGGGTATTGTCTTCGCTGCGGATATGGGGCGAGTTGCTGACTTTTAACTGAGAAAGATCGTACATAGTTATCGCCTCACTTCTTTCTGCGCGCATCCATCACGCGCTGTTTTGCCACCAGAATACCCTGCATCAAAGGCAGCTTGGCGGGGCAGACATAGGTGCACGCGCCGCACTGGATGCAGTCCAAAGCGTTGTAGTATTCCAGATCCTCTACGTCACCCTTATCCGAGCACTGATAGATATAGGTGGGCATCAGGCGCATGGGACATGCGCCGACGCACTTGCCGCAGCGGATGCAGGCGGGATGCTCCACGGTGACGCACTCGTCCTTGCAGAAAGCGAGGAAGCCGTTGGTGCCCTTCATCACGGGGATATCCAGACGGTACTGAGGCATACCCATCATCGGGCCGCCCATGATCAGCTTTTTCGGGGGCTCCACAAAGCCGCCGCAGGCGTCGATCAGGTTTTCCACGGGGGTGCCGATGCGGCATTCCAGGTTCTTGGGGTTGCTGATGGCGCTGCCGGACACGGTGACGATACGGCGGATGGCGGGCATACCGGTGGTGAACAGACGGTAGATCGCGGCCGCGGTGTCGGTGTTGAAAACTGCGGCGCCGGCGTCGGCGGGCAGCTTGCCGGAGGGCACTTCGCGCCCGGTGAGGGCATAGATGATGTGCTTTTCAGAGCCTTGGGGGTATTTGGTCTTCAGGGGATAGAGCTTGACCGAGCCGTCCTCGGGCAGGTACTCTTTCAGCTTGGGATAGGCGTCCTGCTTGTTTTCCTCCACGCCCAGCATGACCTCGGGGACGTTGAAGATCTTTGCCAGCAGCTTGCCGCCGCCGACGACCTCCCACGGATACTCCAGCATGATGCGGTGGTCGGAAGTGACGTAGGGCTCGCACTCGGCGCCGTTGATGATGACCTTATCCACCTTGCCCAAACCGGAAGAGATCTTGACAGAAGTGGGGAAGGTCGCGCCGCCGTGACCGACGATACCGGCCTCACGGACGGCTGCCACGATCTCCTCGGAGGTCATGGAGTCGATGTCCAGAGGATGGAGCGACGGATCGGGCTCGTCCTTGAAATCGTTTTCGATCACAACGCTCATGATCTCCGTGCCGAAGGAATAGGGCCGGGGCTCGATCTTGACGACCGTGCCGGAGACGGAGGCGTGGATCGGAGAGGAAACAGGTGCTTGGGAATCAGCGATTTTCTGTCCCAGATAAACGTGATCGCCGACTTTGACGATGGGCTCGCAGGGTCTGCCGATGTGCATGGACATGGGCAGCACCACCTGCGCGGGAGCAGGCAGCAGCTCGATCGCCTTGCCGGAGGTAGCACTCTTTTTATCGTCGGGATGAATACCGCCTTTGAAGGTATGTGCCATAGTCTCACCTCACTTAATGATTAACATTCATATTATAATAGACAGACGCAAAAATCTCAATAGGATTCAAAAAAATATTCGACAAGAATTTTCGGAAATTTCAGAAAAAAACGGCGCATTTACCAACAAAACGCAAAAATACCGAAAAGAATTTATCGTTTCGATTTGTTAGAATAAACAAACGTCCGGGATCCTTCCCGGAGTTTCCGAAAACGGATTTTTTCGGGAAAATCCGCGCCGGACGGTTGCAACGCTGCGGAAAATCGTGTAGACTATTTTATTGTGAGAAACAGGAAAAGAGGCGTGGTATCTTGAATCGTCAACGCTTGCGCAGTCAGGCAACGCTGCTGGGCAATCATATTCTGCTCTTTCTGAAATGGACGGTCATTTCGGTGGCCGTGGGCGCGCTGGTGGGCGGCGTCAGCACGCTGTTTGCCTTTTGTCTGCAAAAGGTGACCGCTTTCCGCGGGACGCATCCGTGGACGGTGCTGCTCCTTCCGGCGGCAGGTCTGCTCATCGTGTTTTTGTACCGCCGGTTTTTGGGGGAGGATCGGGGCACCAATCAGGTGCTTGCCGAGATCCACGCCCGGGACGATGTCCCGTGGAAGATGGCGCCGCTGATTTTTTCCGCCACCCTGCTCACCCATCTGTGCGGCGGTTCGGCGGGACGGGAAGGCGCCGCGCTGCAGCTGGGCGGCTCGCTGGGCAATATGCTGGGCAGAGTGGTCAAGCTGGATGAAAACGACCGCCGGGTGGTGGTGATGTGCGGCATGAGCGCCGCCTTTGCCGCCGTGTTCGGCACGCCTATGGCAGCCGCCGTGTTCACTCTGGAGGTGGCCAGCGTGGGCGTCATGTATTATGCCGGACTGATGCCCTGTGTGTTTGCCGCGCTGACGGCCTCCCGCTTTGCGGCGGGCATGGGGATCACGCCGGAGAGCTTTACCATCGTCAACCTGCCGCCGTTGTCGGTGGCTTCGGTTCTCAAGATCGTGCTGGTGGCCGTCTTGTGTGCCGGCGTGTCCACGCTTTTGTGCGTGGTGCTTCACCAGACCGCCCGACTGCTGAAAAAGCATATTTCCAACCCCTATTTCCGGGTGGCCGCGGGCGGCGCGGTAATGATCGCCGTCTGGCTGATCCTGGGCAACCAGGACTATCACGGCGCGGGCGTGGGTCTGATCGAGCGCGCCATGGAAGGGGAGACCGACTGGTATGCCTTCCTGCTCAAGATGTTCCTCACCGCCGTCACCATCGGCGCGGGCTACAAGGGCGGCGAGATCGTCCCCTCCTTCTGCGTGGGCGCCACCTTCGGCTGCCTCGCGGGGACGGTGCTGGGCATTTCGCCCTCTCTGTGCGCCGCCTGCGGCATGATCGCCGTTTTCTGCGGTGTGACCAACTGCCCCATCGCATCCCTGCTCATCGCCTTCGAGCTGCTGGGCTATGGCGCCATGCCCTATTTCCTCATCGTGGTGGCGGTCAGCTTTTTGCTGAGCGGCTATTACGGACTGTACCCCGAACAGACCATCGTCTATTCCAAATATAAAACCAAGTTCCTCAACCGCCACATCAACGACTGAGCCGAGAAAGAAGGTCTTTCCCATGGTACGCAAGTTTGTCTCCTACTACAAACCCCACTGGAAGCTGTTTGCCATCGACATGCTTTGCGCGCTGGCTGTGGCAATGGGCGACCTGTTCTATCCCATGATCGCCCGCAACATCATCAACAAATACGTCCCCGACCGCAATCTGCGCCTCATCATCACATGGTGTCTGGTGCTGCTGGGGATCTATCTGCTCAAGGCCTTCTTCAATTTTGTCATCCAGTATTGGGGACATGTGGTGGGCGTAAGGATGCAGGCCGACATGCGCCGGGATATGTTCCGACGCCTTCAGCGGCTGCCCTTCTCCTTCTTTGACGAAAACAAAACGGGCACGCTGATGAGCCGCATGATCAACGACCTGCAGGAGGTCTCCGAGCTGGCGCACCACGGACCGGAAAACCTGTTTCTCTCCATCGTCCTGCTGGCGGGCTCGTTCATCCTGCTCAGCCGCATCGACGTGACGCTGACCATCATCGTCTTTTCGGTGCTGCCCTTTATGCTCTTCTTCGCCTTCCGTACCCGGACGATGCTGCGGGACGCTTCCCGCCAGAGCCGCATCGAGATGGGCGAGATCAATTCCAACGTGGAGACCGCCATCGCCGGCATGCGCGTCTCCCGCGCCTACACCGCCGAATCCCACGAAAACGCCAAGTTCGACGTGGCCAACGGCCTGATGAAAAAGGCCCGCTCCCGACAGTATTTTGCCATGGGCATCTTCAATTCGGGCATGGGACTGTTCACCGATCTTTTGTATCTGGTGGTGCTGGCCGCCGGCGGCGTCTTCTATTTTCAGGGGAAGATCGACAACGGCGATTTTGCCGCCTACCTTTTGTTCATCAACACCTTCCTCAAGCCGGTGAACCGGCTGGTCAGCTTTTTCGAGCAATTCCTGGACGGCATGACCGGCTTCCGCCGCTTTCAGGAGATCATGGCGCAGCCCACCGAGACCGAGGCGGACGACCCCATCCGTCCCACCCGTCTCAAGGGGGATATCCGCTTTGACGACGTCAGCTTCCGCTATCAGAACAGCGATGCCGCCGATGCGGGAGAAAAGGTCATCAGCCATCTATCCATGCATGTGGAGGCGGGAAAAACGCTGGCGCTGGTGGGACCCTCCGGCGGAGGAAAGACCACTCTGTGCCATCTGATCCCCCGGTTTTACGAGCCGGACAGCGGCTCGATCTCCATCGACGGCATCGACATCCGGCAGATGGAGCGCATCGCCCTGCGAAAGAATATCGGCATGGTGGCGCAGGACGTCTTCCTTTTTAACGGGACCATCCGGGAAAACATCGCCTACGGCGATCTGGATGCCGGGGAGGAGGCCATCATCGAGGCTGCCAAAAAGGCAAAGATCCACGATTACATCATGACGCTGGAGCACGGCTATGACACCCAGGTGGGCGAGCGGGGCCTGCGCCTCTCCGGCGGCCAGAAGCAAAGGGTGGCGATCGCCAGGGCCATCCTCCGGAAATCCCCGATTATTATCCTGGACGAGG